>JACDCA010000067.1 GCA_013694635.1 Acidobacteriota bacterium
AGCCGGTCGCGCGCCGCGCCATAGTCACGGACGCCGTGGAGCTCGGCGAAAAAGGCGATGTTCTCGTCAATCGTGAGGTCGCCGTAGAGGGAGAAGCGCTGCGACAGATATCCGACGGCTCCGGTTATCCGCGCGTGATCCTTGATTGGATCCAGCCCGAGGACTTTGACCGTGCCGGACGAAGGGCGCAGCAGTCCGCAGGCAATGCGAATCGCGGTCGTCTTGCCGGCGCCGTCCGGCCCGATCATGCCGAACATTTCTCCGCGCCCGACGAAGAATGACACTACGTCCAGCGCACGGAGCGAACCGTACTGGCGGGTCACGCGGTCGAATTCGATCGCCTCCATTACTGTTTCTGGATCAGTTCCGCTTCGAGCGGCATCCCGGGTTTCAGGATCCCTTCCCGGTTGTCGACGGTGACTTTGATGCGGTAGACGAGCTTCGATCGTTCGTCCGCGGTCTGGACGTTGCGGGGCGTGAACTCCGCCCGCGGTGAAATGAACGAGACGGTCCCAGGCAGCCGTTGACCCGCATCGGTCACGAGCGTCGCCGCCTGACCCAGCCGCAGCTGCGGTACGAGGGGTTCGTCGACGTACACGTTCGCCCACGCGTGATCGAGGTCGGAAATGACGACCAGTGGCGTGCGCGGCGCAATGGTCTCTCCGGCGTCCACGAGCTTCGATGTCACGACGCCACCGACAGGAGCTTTCACCTGTGCGTCCGCCAGGTTCTTCTCGAGCGACGCGAGCTGTGCCTCGGCAGCGGCCACGCGCGCGCGTGCTGCCGCAACCTCTTCGGCCCGCGAGCCTGCCTTCAGGCGCGCGACCGTCTCATAGCCCGCGCTCGCGCGCTGGCGCGCCGCGGACACGTGCGCCGCCGCCACCCGCCGGCGTGTCGCGGCATCGTCTCGCTGTTTTCGCGAACCCGCGTTCGCCTGGAGCAACGCCTCGAAGCGCTGCAGGTCCGCCTCGGCGGCATCGAGCTCGGCCTGCGCCGCAGCGACGTCCGCGTCCGCGGACGCCGCCTGGGCGCGTGCCTGCCGGACGTCCTCTGCCCGGGCGCCGGCCTGCACGAGCCGAAGCTGCGCCACGGCCTGATCGCGATCGGCACTGGCGCGGCGGATCGCGATCGCGACGTCGCTCGTGTCGACCCGGGCAATGAGGTCGCCGGGGGCGATGCGTTTGCCTTCTTCTACGAGCAGTTCGGCGATGCGTCCCCCCACTTCGGCCGCGACCCTGACTTCCGTCGCTTCCACGTAGCCGGACGCGCGCGGCGGCCCCTCAGGGGCGCGATTGCACGCGACGCCGGCGGCCAGCAGAGACACGGCGAGCAACCGTAACGTCCGCTCCATCACATCCGCCCGTGCAATGTCGTGAGTGCCACTCGCTGGACGTGGGCAATGACGTCGCGCGACGCGAACCGATCCGCGCCGGTGACCCCGGCCTTCGCGATCCGCTTCCGCAGGCCCGCGGTGGCGTAGTAGAGGAGCACGGGGGCGACGATGCCGCCGTGGACCAGCAGGGGATCGACCGGCTTGAAGCGTCCCGCGGCGACGCCGTCGCGAACGATCACGGCAAGCCGGCGGACGATCCCGGCCACGGTCGCGATCGTTGCGGGATCGAGGTGTGCGCCCCCTTCGGCGATCTCCCGGAACCAGATGGGGGGAAAGTGCGGGCGGGCCTCGGCCTCGTGCGCGATCGCTTCGACGAACGCGCGGATCTTCCCGTCGGGGGTCCGCTGCCGGGCCGACATCTCGTCGAGCCGGGCGGCGACGGCCTCGAACATCTCGCGCAGGATCTCGCGGTAGAGCGCCGCCTTGCTCTTGAAGTGGTAATAGATCATCGCCTTGTTCACGCCGGCAGCGGCGGCGATGCGGTCGACATGCCCCCCGGCGAACCCGCGCGCGGCAAACTCGGCTGACGCGGCGCGGAAGATCCGCGCCTTCGACCCCGAGTCGTCGGGAGCTATTTTAACTAACCGCTTAGTTTTACTCACTAACCAGATAGTTAACTCCGTACCAGGGGGTTGTCAAATGCGAGTCGCGGGATGTGGCTGCGGGATGCGGAGATCAGGGATTGGCGATCAGCGATTCGGTCCGCCCCGCACCCCGCACCCAGCTACAGGAGCTTGACGAGTCGGGCGTAACCCGCCCGGCTGACGGGAAGCCGGCGGCCGTCGCGCAGGATCGCCACGCGGCTGTCCTTCGCGTAGAGCTCGACACGGGCGATGCGCTCGATGTTCAGCAGGTACGAGCGATGGATGCGGACGAACCGCGCGGGATCGAGCGACGCTTCGACCGCCCCCATCGTCTGGTCCTTCAGGTAGTCGCGGGCGTCCGCCTTGAAGCAGACGTAGTCGTCCTGCGCCTCGACGTAGTCGATGCGGTCGACGGGGATCACGTGAACCTGCGAGCCGTCGCGGATGAGCACACGCTCGACCGGCCCCGTGCGCGGCCGCGCCTCCGACAGGAGATCCTCGACCGGCATCTCCTCCCGCGCTGCCAGCCGCGCGCGCGCCCGCGTCAGCGCTTCGGCGAAGCGCTCTTCGCTGAACGGCTTCATCAGGTAGTCGATGGCGTGCACGTCGAACGCGCGCAGCGCGTACTTGTCGTAGGCGGTCGTGAAAATGACCGGCACGCTGCGCCCGAGCAGCTCCAGCACTTCGAAGCCATTCAGCTTCGGCATCTGGACGTCGAGAAAGAGCAGGTCGGGATGCAGCTCGCTCACCGCCTTGACCGCCTCGAAGCCGTTGGCGCACTCGCCGACGACTTCCACGCCAGGCTGGCGGGTGGCGAACTCACGAACGACGCCCCGCGCAAGCGGTTCGTCGTCGACGATCACGACGCGGAGAGGCTGTTCCTCAGTCATGTGTTGTCTCGCGCGACCACAGGCACCGATATCTCGACCCGCCAGAAGCCATCACCTTCAGAGGCGTTGACCGTCGCGTCGTTTCCATAAAGCGCGCCGAGCCGCGACCGGACGTTGGCCAGGCCGACACCCCCTCCGGTGCGCCGAGGCCGGTCGGGATCGCAGGGATTCTCGACGACCATCGTCACGCGTGACGGACTCTTCGACGCCGTCACCCGAACCAGCCCCCCTTCGAGCCGGTGCGCCACACCGTGCGTGACCGCATTCTCGACGATCGGCTGCAGCAGGAGCGAGGGGACCAGGCAGTCGTCGGCCCCCCCGGCGTCGACTTCCAGCCGCAGCCGGTCACCATAACGTACGCGCTCCACCTCGAGGTACTTCTCAGCGAGCTTCAGTTCGCGCGCCAGCGGGATCCGGTCCGCCGAGCCGAGTGAGAGGCTCTCGCGAAGAAAGTCCGCCAGCAACAGGCACATCCGGCGCGCGCCCGCGGGGTCCGCCGAAGTCAACGCGCTGATCGAGTGCAGGCTGTTGAAGAGAAAGTGCGGATCGATCTGTGCGCGCAGCGTTCGCAGTTCCGCTTCGCGCGAGAGAACCTGCCCCTGGAACGCCCGCCGTTCGGCGTGCCGCGCATGTTCGGCGGCGGACACGATGTAACTGAGCGCCAGGGACAGCAGATAAACGAATTGCCCGAAGCCGAACACGAGCGAAACCGTGTCGACTCCAAATGCGGCATCGGCTCCGGTCCAGCGGTCGAGCAGGGACATCCAGCCGCGGGCGAGCAGCACGAGCGCCGCGGCGCTGAGAAACGACGCGCCGAGGCTGGTCGCAATCAGCCGGACCGGGCCCGACGCCACCAGCGGCGTGAACCGCGAAACGTGCCACGCCGACAGGCAGACGAACGCGTACGCGAGCGTCAAGGGCATGCCGGCGGCGAGCCCCACGCCCCATCCCAGTCCACCGCGTGCCGCGAGCAGCGCACTGAGCGTGAGCCCGACGAGCGTCCAGACCGCCAGGTAAAGCGCGAGCCGGCCGCCGCGGGCGAAAATCATGTGCATTAGTCCTTAAGGGCGCGCACGGCGCGCCCCGCGAGGGAGCGGCGCTCCACGTTAATTCTTGATCTCGACACCACCCATGACCACCATCCCACGGACGGTGAGGCGGTGCGCGGTCGCCGCCTGCGGTGGGCGCGTGTGGTCCTCGAATCCCCCCATCAGCGGCGTCACCTTGCCGATCACCGTCCAGCTCTCGGGCACGCGAATCTCGATCCCCCCCCACATGGCGAAGACATCGATAACCGCGTCGCCGTTGATGGCGGCGTTGCGCAAGTCGACCTCGCATCCGCCCATGAAGGCCGTCAACTCCCCGCCTTTGAATGAGGTCGAATTGCTGCCCCGGTTCACACCGCTCAGGACCGCCACGGCATTGATCGTGTCGTTGTCGCTCGCCCCCAGCCGCTGGCGTCGCCCGCGGTAGCCCTGCCAGACGATGACCGACCCCACGAAGACGAGAAGCAGCGGCCAGAAGTCGATCAGGCTGACGTCGACATAGCCGAGCAAGTCCACCAGCAACCAGCTGCCGATCAGAGTGAGGATCCCTCCGCCGAGCGGCGGGCCGTCCTTACGGTCCTGCCACAACTTTGCCAGACCGATGGCGATCAGCGCCGCCGGCCAGTAGCGCAGATAGTCTTCCGCGTGCGCGATGTTCAGGTTGTCGAGCGTGAACACCACACCGACAAGGATGATCACCAATCCGAATATCAGGTGGGGTGTCAGCCGGAAGCCCGGCGGATCTGTTCGCGGGTCCATCTCAGTTCTCCTGCCGTGTACGGGGATCCGGCGACTCGAACGAGCCCCAGACAATGTTGAGGCCGGCGCCGATGATCAGCAGCGGCCACGAGTTGCCGTAGCCGAGTCCGAAAAGCTCGTACTCGCTGACCAGCCCCCACAGTCCGATGTAAATCAGCCACATCCCTCCACGGTGCGAGCGGCGCTGCCGTTTGTTCAGGGGCGGGTCGATCAGTCTTATGAGGCCGATGGCCAGTAGCACGAACGGCCAGGCATGACGCGAGAGGTTGATCTCCCACAGGTCCAGGCGGTAGGTCATGAAGCAGAGGCCGAGGAGGATGAAAGCAAGCCCCAGCAGCACTCGCTTCCGGTCCGGTCCGTTCGGCTTCTCGTCGGTCATGCTCATGGCGGCGGCGCTTCCCATGTCAGACAATACGCGGCGGCGCCGAGGGGCGGCAGCCGCATTCGGTGAGTGCCCGCGCCCGGGCGGTGAACGGCGGAAGTCTGGTAAAATTCCCGCCAACCATGCATTTTTCTCTGCTTCGTGTGCGCGGTATCGCCGCGCTCTGTTCTTCTGTGTTTCTCCTGTCGCTGACCGCCACGACGGCGTGGGCGGGCCCGCTGCAAGACGACCTCAAAGCGCGCCGCGCGAAAGCGATGGAACGGCTGGGGGCCGAAACGCTCGCGATTTTCTGGAGCGCCCCTGCTCGCGTGTTTTCGACTGACGTCGACTACGAGTATCGACAGGACAGCAACCTGCTCTACCTCACCGGCATCGACCAGGAAGAGACCTTCCTCCTGCTGATGCCGGGCAACGAAACCCGCAAGGAGATCCTGTTCATTCGCGACGCGGACGCGCGGCGCGAACACTGGGAGGGGCACAGCCTCACCCCCGCGGAGGCGACCGCGCAGAGCGGCATCCAGACGGTCATGTCATCGGCACAGTTCGATGGATTCATTTCCGCCATGCTGTCGAAGCGTCCGATGGGTGGAGGCGCCGCCGAGTACACGAAGTTCTTCGATGCACTCACCGACAGCAAGGCCAGGATCGCCGTGCTCATGGAGCCGCAGAGCCTGTCAGCCCCTCCCTCCTCCACGGCGCAGTTTGCCAGTCGGCTTCGCGAACGGTTCTTCGGGTTCAACGTCACCGACGCCACACCGATCGTCAACGAGCTCCGACAGATCAAGACCGCGTACGAGGCGGACGTCCTGCGGAAGAGCGTGAAGATCTCGAGTGACGCGCACAAGGCCGGCATGCGCGCCGCCGCGCCGGGCAAGTACGAATACGAAGTCGAGGCCGAGATCGAAGCCGTCTACCTGCGCAACGGCGCCATGAGCTGGGGCTATCCCTCGATCGTCGGGAGCGGCCCGAACGCCACGATCCTCCATTACAACCGGTCGAGCCGGCGGATGGAGAACGGCGACCTGTTGCTCGTCGACGCCGCCGGCAACTACCAGGGCCTGACGGGGGACATCACCCGCACCTATCCGATCAACGGCACGTTCAACCGCCTGCAGCGCGATATTTACGAAATCGTGTACGCGGCGCAGCAGGCCGGCGAGAAGGCCTCGAAAGCGGGCGCCCCCGTCTCGGCAATTCAGAACGCCTGCGATGAGGTGCTGCGCGCGGGCCTGTTCAAGCTCGGGCTCGTCACCGAGCCGACCGGCACACAGTTCAAGATCTGGTCGACGCATGGCGTCTCCCATTGGATCGGACATGACGTCCATGACGTGGGCGTCCGCGGCAAGCCTCTCGCGCCGGGCATGGCGTTCGTCATCGAGCCGGGGATCTACATCAGGCCTCAGGCGCTCGACAACCTGCCGCTCACCCCGGCCAACGCCGCGTTCATTGCGAAGGTGAAGCCGCTGGTCGAGAAGTACAAGGACATCGGCGTCCGCATCGAAGACTCGTACCTGTTGACACCGACAGGCCTCGAGCGTCTCTCGGCATCGGTCCCGCGGACGATCGAGGAAATCGAGGGCTGGATGAAACGCGGGACGATGTAGATGAGCCGCTGGCTGAAAGTACTCCTTACTGTTTTCCTTGTCATCGTCGTCCTGCTCGCGCTCGGCATCACCTTCACCATCGGGTGGCGGCCGTTCATCGGACCGAAGACCCGCGCGCTGACCGACCGGCGATTCGAGGCCAGCCCGACGCGGCTGAAGCGCGGTGAATACATCGTCGGCAATGTCGCCGGTTGCCTCTTCTGTCATTCCGAGCTGGATACGACCGCCGAAGGGCTGCCGGTGAAGGCGGGAACCGCTGGCGCCGGACGCAGTTTCGCGCAGGAAGGCATCCCCTTCCTGACGTCGCCAAACATCACGCCGGATGCCACGACGGGTGCCGGTAACTGGAGCGACGACACCCTCGCGCGCGCGATACGTGAAGGCGTCGGGCACGACGGCAGGACGCTTTTCCCGATGATGCCGTACGTGAATTACCGGAGCATGTCGGACGAGGACCTGGCCTCCGTCGTCACGTACCTCAGGTCCTTGCCGACGGTGAGCAGACAGCAGCCGAAGTCGAACGTTCCGTTCCCGGTGAACCGATTCATCAATGCGGTGCCGCAGCCGGTCGAGGAGCCAGTGCCCGAGCCGAACATGTCGACTCCGGAAAAGCGCGGCCAGTATCTCGTGACGCTCGCGTCCTGCGGCGACTGTCACACGCCGATGGACGATCGCGGGCAGTACATGGCCGGCCTCGAATTCGCCGGCGGGAGTACATTCCTCTACACGGACCGGGCACCGAAGGCGGCCGCGAACATCACACCGGCCGTGAACGGGATCCCGTACTACACCGAGGCGCTGTTCCTGGAGACGATTCGCACAGGCCGCGTGCGCGAGCGCAAGCTCACCGACGTCATGCCCTGGGGGCACTACCGGAACATGACCGACGAAGATCTGAAATCGATCTTCGCTTACCTGAAAACACTGAAGCCGGTCGATCACTACGTGGACAACGCGCAATCACCCACGAAGTGCGCGCGCTGCACCCTCGAGCACGGCGGCGGAGAAAGGAACAAAGCCGTCGGGGGGTAAGGGCTGGGGCTGGGGGCTAAGGGGACGGTCGTAGTCCAGCCCTTCAGGGCTGCCGTGCCGGTGGCAACCCGGCTCTCTTGCGTGCCGCCTCGAGCTCGTTCATCGCATCGAGCACTTCCCTGCGCGCGGCCTCTTGCGCGCGCTCGGTGCGCGCATCCTTGAGCTTGTCGATGGCCTTCATCAGCGCCCACTGGAGCGCGAAGGATGTGGCGGCGACCATCATCCCTTCCTTGTTGGTGAAGATCGAGTAGCCCTTGAACTCGTTCGGCGTCACCATGTTGAGAAATTCGTTGTGCGTCATGCCGCCGTACGGGACGGGGCCCTTGAGATAGTCGGGGCCGAGGATGTCTTC
>JACDCA010000073.1 GCA_013694635.1 Acidobacteriota bacterium
CGGCGTGGAGCAGCTTGTGGCCGATCGGATCGAGCTGGTATTCCTTGACCAGCACGCGCGTGTCGCCGCCGTCGAGCTGAAGGCCGATCAGCGTGTTGACGCCCGACTCCGAGTGAAGGATGCGCGACAGGATCTTGGGATCCACGGAGATCTCGACCGCCTTGCCCTTCTCGGCTCCGTACAGGACGGCCGGGATCCGGCCGTTCGCACGCAGCCGGCGCGCTTCGTTCTTGCCTCGGGTCTCCCGCTTCTCTGCCTGAAGTGTTACATCCATATCAATCTCATTAAGCAGCCCTGACGGGCTGGACTACGCCTACACGAATAGTGAAGAAACCGACGTTTCTTCGTGAATGCTCCGGATCGCCTGGCCGAGCAATCGGGCCACCGACAACTGTTTGATCTTCTTGCAGCACCGTGCCCGCTCATCGCTGAGCGGAATGGTGTTGGTGATGATCACCTGGTCGATCGGCGCCGCCTCGAGTCGTTCCATCGCAGGCCCAGACAGCACGCCGTGAACCGCGCACGCCAGCACCCGTTCGGCGCCGTTCTCCTTCAGTGCCAGCGCCGCCTTGACGATGGTTCCAGCGGTGTCGACAATGTCGTCCTGAATGATACAGGTCCGCCCGCGCACGTCGCCGATGACGTTCATCACTTCCGCCGTGCCATCGTCGGTGCGCCGTTTGTCGATGATGGCGAGCTCGGCATCGAGCCGTTTGGCGTATGCGCGCGCGCGCTCGGCGCCGCCCGCGTCCGGCGAGACGATCGTCAGGTTCGGATGCCGCAATCCCTCGCAGTAGTTGATGATCACGGGCGCCGCGAACAGATGGTCGACCGGAATGTCAAAGAACCCCTGGATCTGCGCCTTGTGCAGATCCATCGTCAGCACACGGTTCGTGCCGGCCGCGCTCAGCAGGTTGGCCACCAGCTTCGCCGAGATCGGGACCCGCGGTTTGTCCTTGCGGTCCTGCCGCGCATACCCGTAGTAGGGGATGACCGCGGTGATCCGCCGGGCCGACGAACGACGGAACGCGTCGATCATGACGCACAGTTCGATCAGCGATTGATCAACCGGTGCGCAGGTCGGTTGCACGACGAAGACGTCCGTGCCGCGGATGTTCTCGTCGATCTGAAACGACACCTCGGTGTCGGGGAACCGGAACAGCCGCGCCTGCCCCATCGACACGCCAAGGAACTCGGCGATCTCACTGGCCAGCGCCGGATGCGCGCTGCCCGAAAACAGCTTCAAATGACCGCGGTTCATAGGCTCGTCGGGAAATTCCGGTCCAGACCATATGGTTGGGGCGGGAGGATTCGAACCTCCGAATACGGGATCCAAAGTCCCGCGCCTTACCGCTTGGCCACGCCCCATTTATGGATCGACGGGGACCCCTGCACCCGCCTGGCTCACTGCGTTACGCTCGTCTTCGCAGCTCGCTCCGCTCCGTTCGCTCAACTGTTGAATCGGGGACCTCGGCGCGTGACCGGCTCAGCGTGGCCCGAAGACACGTCCGCAAAAGGAGTAGTTTAGCCGTGACTACGCCCTTTTGGCAACCGGACGGCTCCGGCGTTCGTGCTCCGCACGGGTCAGCGTGCGCGTCAGCAGGGTGCGCGCGCCGCCCCGCGCCAGCGGCCGGAGGAGCTTCGCCGCGGCGTGCCGCGTCCGGAACAGGCCGAAAACAGCCGATCCGCTCCCCGACATGGCGGCCGCGACCGCCCCGCCCTCCCGCAATTGAGCCTTGTAGTCTCCGATTTCAGGATGACGGCGGACCACCGGCGGCTCGAGATCGTTGATCATCTGCGCCGCCCGGGAGGGCCACGGCACGGGGAGGACCTGCAGTTCGCGCGGCTCCTTCAAACCGGCCGTCCGGTCCTCGTCGTACCACCCATACGCTTCGGCGGTGGACACACCGTATGCGGGACAGATCACCACGATCCAGTGTGTGGGGAGGTCCACAAGCGGATAAATCTCTTCGCCTCGCCCGAGCCCCAGCGCCGTGCCGCCGGAGAGAAAGAAGGGGACGTCGGCGCCGATCCCGCTCGCGACTTCGCGCAGCAAAGTGACGGGGGCGCCACCCCAGAGCCGCGCAAAGCCAAGGAGCGCCGCCGCTGCGTCGCTGCTCC
>JACDCA010000094.1 GCA_013694635.1 Acidobacteriota bacterium
ATATCGAGTTGATCAGAATCGATTCGTAAACCGGGCTCAGCCTATCGCGCCGAAGCCTTGGCGAAGCGGGCGGAAAAGAAAAAGGCCGGCGCCACATACGGGCGCCGGCCTTCGTCGGGTCGACCTAGAGGTCAGCCTCTATTCACCAACGGTTGTCGCGCCGGCCACCGCCGCCGCCGCCGCCGTAACCACCGCCGCCGCCAGCGCCGCCCGCCGTCTTGGGACGCGCTTCGTTCACGGTCAGGTTGCGCCCGCCGTACTGAAAGTCATTCAGCTGCTTGATCGCGTTCTGCGCATCTTCGTCCGTCGCCATTTCGACGAAGCCGAAGCCGCGGCCGCGACCCGTGGCCATGTCTTTCATGACATTGACCGTCTCGACCGTGCCGGCCGAGGAAAAGAGTTCCTGGAGATCGGATTCCGCCGTTTCGTACGGAAGGTTGCCGACGTAGAGTTTTCGAGCCATGTGATGTTTCCTGCTTCCGCCTCGCCAACGCGAGGCTCTGACTGTGAGATCCGAAATGGATCCAGATGATGGATTCCGACTGCGGTCGCTAACCAATCACGTTTTGCTGAAGCGAGAATGAAGGCTCGATTCGACTCTGACGCGGGGCTGCAATAGCGGACTGACTTCCACCGACTTGAGGAGTATAGCACAAACGCCGGGTGCGGCATGCAGTACGCGATGGGGATGGGGCCTATTTGACCAGCTTCAGCTCTCCCGCGAAAAGCTTAGCAATTATGGTGTATTTGCCACTGCCATCCCACCGGAACGATCTCATGACGCCGCCCCGCGTCCCGCCGAATGGGATCGCCTGGATCTCCCCGGCGCGGACGGTCAAGTCCACCCGGCGATACAGCTGCGCATCCCCCACTTCCATCGTCACCTCGCCGGCCCACATCGAGACGCTCTTGTTCCCTTCGATCCCGCGGAACAACAGCTCGCCGGCGCTCAGCTCCAGCTGGATGTCGGTCAGGGACGGGACGTCCACGTCCACCCGGAAATTGTTCTTCGGACCGCGCGTGCGGATCATCGCGGCGCTGCCGTTCACGGCTACGTCGGTGCGCACCGAGGGCATATCGCGCGGATCGCGAGTCTCCCACCGCACGCGGATACTGTCAGCGGCGCCGCCGCGGATCGTGTAGGCGCCCGCGGAGAGGTCCATGACGATGCGCCCGCCGCGGACGAAAGGACGCTCCAGGCGATCGTTGCGGTCGGCGCGCTCGACCTCCTGCGCACCCGCCGCGAACTGAAGACCGGCAGCCAGGACCGCCGCGGCGATGCTCGATCTCACGACGGCGGTACTCATATCAGTGATGGGACGAATTCGGGGGTGAACCAGTTCCGCCGGTTTGCGTAGAATCTTGTCATGCATCAGATGAACAGGGTATTGCACGTGTGCGCGCTTTTCCTCCTGCTCGCTGTCGGCGTTTCGCATCGCCAGATCCTCGCGCAGGCGCCGACGCCGCCTGCCGCGCCGCCCGGGTCCCCGGCAGCCGCCGTCACGCCGGCGAAGCCTGCCGCGTTGGATCCCGCGGCACTCGTGGCAAAAATCGAGGAGTACGTGCAGGGGCACGTGAAGACCAACGGATTCAGCGGGTCGATCCTGCTGGCGCGCGAAGGCAAACCGCTCGTCTCGAAAGGCTACGGTTTCGCGAACGCCGAATGGCAGATCCCGAACACGCCGCAGACGAAGTTCCGCATCGGCTCCATCACCAAGCAGTTCACGTCGATGGCGGTGATGCAGCTGCGGGAGCAGGGAAAGCTGAAGCTCGAAGATTCGCTCTGCGCCTACGTCACGCCGTGCCCCGATACCTGGAAGGCCGTCACGATTCACCACCTCCTGACGCACACGTCCGGCATCCCCAGCTACACCGGGCTCGTTGAATGGCGCAAGGTCATGATGGCGCCGAAGACGGTCGACGAGATGATCGGTTTCTTCCGCGATCTGCCGCTGCAATGGACGCCTGGCGAGAAGTTCGCCTACAACAACTCCGGCTACTTCCTTCTTGGTGCGGTGATCGAGAAGGCGGCGGGAAAAAAATACGAAGAGGTCGTGCGTGAACAGATCTTCACGCCGCTCGGGATGGCTGACAGCGGTTATGACTGGTCCGCCACCATCATCCCCCATCGCGCGTCGGGGTATTCGGGTCGGCCGCCGGCGATTCGCAACGCAGCCCCCCTCGATATGCAGCAACCCTATGCTGCCGGGTCTCTCTACTCCACGACCGAGGACCTGCTCAAGTGGGACCAGGCGCTCTACACCGACCGGTTGATTCCCGCAGCAGCGAAACAGACGATGTGGACGCCGTTTAAGGAAAACTACGCGTACGGGTGGACGATCGTGTCGCCGTCACCGGCCACGTTCCTCCATCGGCGCATCGTGCACACCGGCGGCATCAACGGGTTCTCGAGCATCATCATCCGCCTGCCTGACGCCAACGTGACATCTGTGGTGTTGACGAATAACGATTCGCTCCCCGGCGGCGCCGCGGCCGTCGCGCGCGACCTGCTCGCGATCTACTTCGGGCAGCCCTATGCCGTGCCCGCACCGCGCACGGTCGCCAAAGTCGATCCGTCGATCTACGAGCAGTACGTCGGCAGGTACGAGCTGAGGCCGGACTTCATCATGACTGTCACCCGCGAGGGCCACAGCCTGATCACGCAGGCCACCGGGCAGCAGAAGATCGAGATCTTCCCGGAGTCCGAGACCAGATTCTTTCCGAAGGTGATGGAAGCAACGATTGTGTTCGAGAAGGACGCGTCGGGAAAGGTCGTAGCGCTCGTGCTGACGCAGGGAGGAAGGGACCAGAGGGCGAAGAAGATCGAGTAGAACTACGAACGATGACCGATGAACTATGAACCTCTCGTGTTCACAGGCCGATTCATAGTTCGTAGTTCATCGTTCGTAGTTTCTTTCTTACCAGCGCGGTTCGCGCCGGCGGTTGCCGCCACCGCCGCCCCCGCCGCCGCGGTTGCCTCCGAACCCGCCGCCGCCGCCTGGCGTCTTCGGGCGGGCTTCGTTCACCGTCAGATTACGCCCGCCGAACTGCGAGTTGTGCAGTGTCGTGATCGCGTTCTGCGCGTCCTCATCGGTGGCCATCTCGACGAACGCGAAGCCGCGCGCGCGTCCGGTGGCCATGTCCCGCACGATGTTCACCGATTCCACCTGGCCGGCGGCGGCGAAGAGATCCTGGAGGTCCTGTTCGCCTGCGGTGAACGGGAGGTTGCCGACGTAGAGTTTTCGAGCCATCTGATCTGATTCTCACTTCTGCCCCTTGCAGGGGGCGGTTAGCCAGGTTCAACACCGTTCAAGCCGCGGTGCAACACTGTTCAACACGGGCTGTCCGCCTTGTGTTGCACCGTACCGTGTGGCACCGTGGCCGTGTGGCACCGTGGCGGATGAAGACTGCAGCTAAGCTCTGACGTGGCGGGAGAAGCGAGTCGGAAGGGCTCGATTCAGGCGCGTGACAAGGGCTCAAGCAGGAGACTTCACGTCCACCTGACAGGGATTCAGTATAACATCGAGCCCTATATGGTAGTCCGCCTCATCAACCCAAGTCACGTCTCCTTCGGCATCGGTGTCATCACTCCACGGTGGCTGTACGTGCTGGCGGCGGCCACCCCCCGGCGGTTCGGCGACCCGGTGCTGGTGGACGAAACGCTCGAGCCGATGAACTTCTCCACGATTCAGCGGGGAGACGTCGTCGGCATCGGCATTCACACCGGCAACGCGCTGCGCGGATACGAAGTCGGCCGTGCCGCACGCGAGGCGGGCGCAATCGTCATCTACGGCGGGATCCACGCGACGTTGTATCCCGATGAGCCGCACGAGCTCGGCGGCGCACACGCGGTCGTCAAGGGTGACGGCGACGGCGTGTGGGGACGCGTGATCGACGATTGCCTCGCCGGGACCCAGGACCGCGTCTACGAGGGGGGGCGCATCGAGGCCGGAGAATTCCTGCAGGCGCGCTGGGACCTGCTCCCGCCCGACAGCTACATGTGGGCGTCGGTGCAGACCGTCCGCGGGTGCCCGAAGCACTGCTCCTTCTGCTC
>JACDCA010000135.1 GCA_013694635.1 Acidobacteriota bacterium
GCGCATCGGTACGTCAGGCTGCGGCTCCTCGGGCGGGGCGGCTTTGGCGTGGTTTATCGCGCTTGGGACACAGAAATGGACCGGGACGTTGCGCTGAAGCTCCTGAATCCGGATTTTGCCTCCGACCCGGACTGGCGCCGGCGGTTCCGATTCGAGGCGACCGCTGCCAGTACGCTGAATCACCCCAACGTTACGATCGTCTTCGACCGCGGCGAGTACCAGGACCAGCCGTTTATCGTGATGGAGCTGGTCGATGGAGAGACGCTCGCCAAGGTGATCGACGACCAGGTTCCGCTAACTGATCCCGAAAGGCTATTCCTGCTCGAGCAGCTCTGCGATGGGCTGCAGTACGCGCACAAGCAGAAGCCTCCGATCGTCCATCGCGACATCAAACCCGTCAACTTGATCGTGCGCGAAGAGCACGAGGGCGGTCATATCGTCCGGACGCTGAAGATCCTCGACTTCGGGATCGCCAAGGCCGTGAATGCAGGCCAGACCGCTACTGGCGGCATGATGTTCACGCCGAGCTATGTCTCTCCGGAACAGATACGGGGGGAGGAGATTGACGCTCGCAGCGACATGTTCGCCGTGGGTGCCGTGGCATACGAGCTCCTCTCGCATCAACGTGCGTTCCCGATCACGTCGAAGAACCCATTCACGCTGCTGGAAGAAGTCAAACAGAAAATTGTCATGCTGCCGCACCGGCCTTTGCTGGAGCTTCGCCCGGACCTGGATCCCGAGCTCGCGGCCGTCGTCGACCGTGCGTTGGCCAAGTGGCCCGACCATCGCTTCAGAGATCTGGCCCAGATGCGCCGGAGCCTGTGCGCCGTTCGAACGCGCCTCGAAGAATCGCTAAAGTCGATCAACCAACAGTCCCAAAGCACGGTGGTGTTGTCGCCCAAAGTGCAGGCGGTCGTTCGGGCAGCCAGGGAGGCGATGGATGCAGACGATCTCACCAGTGCGATCGGTCGGCTGGAGGGGGCGCTGTGGGAGGACCCAACCCGTGTAGAACGTCGGTTCCTCGAGCAAACGATCGAAGGGATCCGTGAACGACAGGATGCGAAACGGGCCGAACGTCGGGCGCGTGAGGAAGCCGCCGCCGCCGAAGCTATTGGGTCGGCGCGAAGCGCATTCATCAGCGGCGACCGTATCGACGCCCTCCATAAGTTGACCCAGTTCCAGCCTGCCGGACTGGTCGTCGAGGCTCTCACGAGGCTGCGTGCGGCGGACGCCCTGGTGAACGATGCGGACCGGGTCGTTCAGACCGGATCAGAGGCTGACCGCCGCCGCGCAGTGGCAATGCTCGAAAGCTACACACCGGGAGACCTCGTCGGCGTTTATCTCCAGCGGCTCCGCGAGCTCGCCGAAGCGAAACGCGCAGAGGAAGAAAGCCTCCAGAACGTGGTCGCGCGAGCGCGTGAGGATTTTCAGTCCGGTCGCCGCGATGACGCGCTCCTGGCCGTCGAACGATTGGACGGCGTTGAATTCGTGGCCGCAGCAGTATCCGAGCTCAGAAGGGCCGCAGGTGCCGTGGGCCGTGCTGCCGATGCCGTAGGCGCAGGGTCGGAGCCTGTACGTGAACAAGCGTTGGCGACACTGAAGGCTTTTGTACCCTTCGAGCTCGTCGCGTCGGCTGTAGAGGAATTGAGTGAGCTCGCCGCCACTCGCGATGCTGACGATCAACTGAAGCGGGCAGAGGCAACCGCGGCGGCTGCGGCGCAGGCGGCTTCTGCCGCGGCTCTGGAGCTTTTCGTCGCGGGCAACTACCAGAGTGCCCTGTCTTTACTCCGGGGGTTCGACGATCCGCGGCGTGTCGCCGCTTCCCTGGCTCGGTTCGAGCAGGCTGCTTCGGCGATAGATGGCGCGTTGACTACCGTTCGTTCCGCGGCCGCAGCGCTGCGGACCGAGGCCATCTCCACGCTGGCCGGATTTCCCGACCGAAATCTGGTGGCGCTCGCGCTCGAGGAGCTCCGGCGGCTCGACGAGACGCGCACCGCGGAGGAGACCGCCGACACCGTCAGGAATGCGCGCCGCCGCTTCGCCCAGGGAGATCGTCAGGCGACGCTCGAGCAACTGGCAAAGACCTCCGATCCGCTGGTGGCCATCACGGTTGGCGAGTTGCGGCGCGCCGATGCGGCGATCCTGGAAGCAACGGCTGCAATCGACCGGGGCGACGCCCCAACCCGACAAGCGGCGCTGGACGTGCTGGGCCAGTTCGAACCTGCAGACCTCGTGACGGAGGCACTCGAGGCACTTCGCAAACGGAGTCGGGAACTCGAAGAGCGGGATACAGAAATCGAGCAGTCGGCTCGGGCGCGTGTGCGGGCTGACGCGGAACTCGCGCGAAGCACCGCGGAGGCCGCGTTCGCGGCAGGCGATCCGAAGGAGGCCCTCCGGGTTCTCGATGCATTCCCGGTTCAAAGCCTCGTTACAGACGCGCGCCAAACCCTTGAACATGCCGCCGCCACAATTGAGCGCGCCCGTGCGACCGTCAACACAGGAGATACGCGGGCGAGGCAGGCCGCGCTTGAAGCGCTGGAGAATCTCGTCCCGCGAACGCTCTTCGGGGGCGCATTGGCGGAACTGCGGACGGTCGACCGCGAACGCTCTGCCGAGGAGCGTAGAGAGACCGAGGCACAACTCGCTCACAGGGCGGCGCAGGCGAGGACTGCCGCCCTGGCTCTCTTCGCGGCTGGCGACTACCGGCACAGCATCGTCACTCTCGAAACGTTTGAAC
>JACDCA010000146.1 GCA_013694635.1 Acidobacteriota bacterium
CCGGACACCACGAGTCGGCCACGAATCCTTCCTTACCCGCAAACGGGAGTACATCCCGGTGCGTGCAGAAGGCGCCCAGATCCGGATCGCAACGCCAGCGGCACGATCGAAACTTGATCACCGACTCGGAGACCGGATCGGTGGCCGGCGCCTCCGGCTGGCGCGGCTGTTCGGCCGTGTTGTTGTCGGGCCCGGGCGAGAGCTGAGAGAACGGATTGGTATCGTCCATCATCCCTGAACTTCGAGACCGACCGACCGCTGCAACGCCTGAAGCGCCCTGAGCTCCTCGGGGGCCGCGAGCGTCAGCGCCGTCCCCGTGGCTTCGGCTCGCCCGGTGCGTCCGACGCGGTGGACGTAGGTCTCACGGTTGTGCGGCACTTCGTAATTGACGACGTGCGTGATCCCGTCGATGTCGAGCCCGCGGGCGGCGACGTCGGTGGCGACCAGCACGCGGTAGGTCCCGCTGCGGAAGCCCTCGACCGCCTGCGTGCGCTGCTGCTGCGTGCGGTCCGCGTGCAGCGCGGCCGCCCTGAGCCCCATGGATGCGAGCTTTCTCGCGAGGCGCTCGGCCCCCGACTTCGTGCGCATGAAGACGAGCACCGGTTCAGTGGGGCGGCGGCGCAGGAACTTTGCCAGCCACTCGGTCTTTTCTGCAGCCGGCACTGTTTCGACGGCGTGCGTGATCGTGTGGGCGGCCCCGCGGGTCGAGCCGATCTGCACGTACTTCGCGTCCCGCACTACTTCGTCCGCCAGTTTCATGACCTCTTCGGGCATGGTTGCCGAAAAGAGGAGCGTCTGGCGCGCCGCGCTGTCGGGGAGCGCCTGGACGATGCGGCGGACGTCGGGCCAGAAGCCCATGTCCATCATCCGGTCCGCTTCGTCCAGCACCAGCGTGTCGAGCTTGCTGAACGAGCCGATCTTGTTGCGCATGTGGTCCATCAGCCGCCCGGGCGTGGCCACGACGATGTCAACGCCTGATTTGAGCGCGCGCTCCTGCGGGTCCATCGGCACGCCGCCGTAGACGGCGATGCTCGTAAGGTCCGTGTGATACGTGAACCCCTCGACGTCGTCCTCGATCTGCACGCAGAGCTCGCGGGTCGGCGCGAGGATGAGCACGCGGGTGTAGCCGCGCTCCTCGGGGTCCGCTTCGCGCGACTTGAGCATGCGGTTGAGGATCGGCAGCAGGAACGCCGCCGTCTTGCCGGTGCCCGTGGCGGCGCAACCGATAAGGTCGTCACCGTTCATCACGATCGGAATGACGGCGCTCTGGATCGGCGTCGTGGCATTGAAACCGCGAACGCGAACCCCTTCGATCAGGGATGTTGCAAGGCCGAGTTTTTCGAATGCCAGCGGGCTGGGATCGTATGCCGCCTGCGTACGGGTGATCGGGGCGGGGGCGACGGCCATCGTCTGCTGCCGCCGCGCCGGACGCGCACTTTTGCCGGGGCCGCGGCGTCCGCGTCCTGGTCCGGTGTTGGATTGTGCTGTATGGGAGCTCAAATCGGGTTATTAGCGAGCGCGGAAGGTGATGATGCCCCGGACCGGGTCGTAGGGCGAAACGCCCACCGTCACGCGATCGCCGGGCACTACCTTGATGCGGAAGCGGCGCATTCGACCGCTCAGCTGCGCCAGCACTTCGTGTCCCTGGTCGCACTGGACACGGTAGAGGCCTCCGCTGTGCACAGCCACGACTGTGCCCTGCACATCAATCAGATCGTCCTTGCTCAATAGCTATCCTTTCTACTCAAAGATTGTGCCACATTTGCGGGTGGGGTTACAAACTCTTCCGGAGGGTCCGGGGCAGGGTTCCGACCGGGCAGCTCTAAGGGCTGGACGACGGCTGCAGAGCACGTACGGCTTCCTCTATGTTACGCGCCAGATCCTTGTAATCGTTACCTTTCAACAACATAGGCGTTCCGAATGTGACCGAGCCGCGCCCGCGCCGAGGGAATTTCCATGAATGATGAAGGATCCGGTCGAGGCCGTCGAGCCGTACGGGCACGACCGGGACGCCGAGCCGGGAGGCGATCATCCCTACCCCGGGTTGAAACGGATTGATTTCGCCGTCGTTCGTCCGCTTGCCCTCAGGAAAGATGAGAACGGACTGGCCGTCGGCAAGCAGTTCCCCCACGTACCGCAGTGTCTGGCGGGTGCCCGCTTCACGTTGCGGCAGCGGGAACGCGTTGAAAAAAAGCGACGACAGGTAGTAGTTCAGGCTGTTGAGAATGTACGACTTGCGTCCGTACTGCTCGGGATAGAAGTGCGCCTTGAAGAACTCCTTTGCCATCGCCGGAGCGAGGTTGTATCGCCAGCGGGACGGAAGCGCCTGGAAAATCGCGGGGCCGTCGAAGTGACTCTGGTGATTCGCGGCGAACACCACTGGACCGCGGAGGTCGCGCAGGTTGTCGACACCTTGTACGTTCAGCGACATGAAGACCCGCGTCAGCGGCAGTATCCACGTCGGCAGGCTTCCTCTCCGCAGCAGGCGAGCGGGGAAAGATCTGTTCCACGACGGGAAATCGATCACTTCGACCGTGGGAGTGCGAGCGGCGCCGACGCGGGACGCAAGGGCCGGGTCTTCGGCGACGAGCGTTTCGAGATCGCCGATCGTTTTCGCCGCGGCGAAGCTCGCCTCGTCCACCGTCACCTGGAATGCTTCTTCGAGCGCGAGCATCAGCTCCACGCGTTCGAGCGAGCTCAATCCCAGCTCGTCGATCGTTGTCGTCGCAGCGATCGTCCGCTCGGGAGCGAAGCGCGCGATAACGGTGGGCACGCTGCGAAGCGCGCCGGCGGCGGCGCGGGGCGCCCCGGCGGATAGTTCGAGCCACTGCTTCAGCTCACGGCGTTTGAGCTTGCGCGTTCCCTCCGTGCGCGGGAGCTCGCCGGAGGTCCACACCGTCGCGCCGCGGATCTTCTGATGATCGAGCAGCTTCGTGTTCGCCGTGCGGACGATGGCGTCGACGTCTGTCCCTGTCTCGAGTGCGAGGATCGCCTGGACGCGTTCAGACGATGAGCCGCTGGCCGTCGCACCGATCACAGCGGAGTCGCGCACGCCGGGTAAGGCGTTGAGCACCCGTTCGACGTCCTCCGGAAAGACGTTCAGCCCTTCCGGCGTGACGATCATTTCCTTCTTGCGTCCGCGGATGCGCAGCTGGCCGCCGGCGTCCAGCTCGCCGATGTCGCCGGTGTGGAACCAGCCGTCCGCGAAGGCGCTCCTGGTCTCCTCGGGCGCGTTGTAATACCCGCGGGTCACGTTCTCGCCGCGGACGAGAATCTCACCATCGGCGGCGATCTTCACTTCCACGCCGGCGATCGGCTTGCCGACGGCCCCCTTCGCTGCCCGCAGCGGGTGATTGAGGGTGACGATCGGCGCCGTTTCGGTGAGGCCGTATCCCTGGATGACGACGAAGCCCAGATGCCCCCAGAACGTCTCGAGCTCAGGGTCGAGCGGCGCGGCCCCGACGACAAACGCCCAGAACTTGAACCCGAACATGCGATGGACGTCGCGATAGATCCACCATCGCTTCAGCCAGTGAACTTTCTTACCGCCCTCGATAGGGGCCGGTTTGAGACGGCCTGCCACGTAATCGCGCAACACCTCGAGGATCTTCGGCACGCACACGACGACTGAGATCCGCCGATCGTGCACCTGCCGGACGATGTCCTGCGGCGCGAAGCTGCGCATGAAGACGACCTGCCCGCCCAGCATCGGCGGGATGAACGTCGCCATCGACTGTCCGAACATGTGACTCAGTGGCAGCAGATTCAGAAAACGCAGCGGCTTGAACGGCCGCGCATAGCGCTGGTACTTCGCGATCTCTCGTTCGATCGGAACGATGTTCGCCAGGATATTCCGGTGCGTGATCACCACGCCCTTCGGGTCGGCCGTTGCGCCGGACGTGAAAATGATCTCCGCGACATCGTCCGGTTGCGCGCTGCGGGCCCCTTCCGCACCCTCCGCACTCCCCGCACCCTTCGCACCCTTCGCACCCCCCGCACCCTCCCCTATCTTCCAAACGCGTCGTTCCGTTGTGAACTCCGGAACGACGTCGCCGACGACAATGGCCTGCGCGTCGACGATGGCGGCGATACGCAGCATGAGGTCCGGGGAGCTGCGATAGTCGATCGGCACGACGATGATCCCCTCGAGCAGGCACCCCCAGAGGACCACGATCCACTCGGGACGGTTTTCGCTCCACAGGACTACCTTCTGCTCGCGATCGATGCCGCACTCCCGGAGGCGCGCGGCGAATGCGCGGGCGGCGCCCGCAATCTCGGCGTAGGTGTAGGACCAGGTCCGATAGCCGTCGTCGTGCACGATGAACGTGCCCTCGATCGTCGAAAGATCGTCGAAGAAGTCGAGCAGCGTGCGCCGCGCCATCTCGGTGAATTATGATGGCACCGCATGTCCCTTCCGCCGATTTTTGCGGCCAGCGCCCTGTACGACAGCCTGCTGCAGACAGCGCTGCGCCAGTTCTTCAGCCGCGCGACGTTCGAGACCGAACCGATTCCGTCGTTGTCGTCCGATGGACGCCTCGCGATCGAGCCGACCAGCGATCCATCCGTACTCTCGATCCGCTGGTTCGGGATGCGGTACGTGCTGCACGTGCCGGCGCGCCGTCCGTTCACCGAGCATGAGGTGCGGCTCGCGAAGGCGATCGGGCGAGTGCTCGCCGCCCGGTACCGCGCGATCTTCGATCCGAAGCAGATGCTGGAGCGCGGAGAGCTGTTCAGGGGCGCCATCGAGGACCGTTACATTGGCGCGTTCCTGGTCGATTCCGCATCCGGTGAGGAGAAGGAGACGCGGGCCGACGTTGTCGCCAATGCCATCGAGGTGCTGCGCGTCGCCGGCCTTTCCAGCTACGAGAACCGCCCGATTTCATCCGGCGTACTGCTGCTCGAGGGAGATGCCGATCCGGTCCGTTCGCATGCCGTCGCCCCCGGCCAGGCCTATCGATATTCCCCCGCACTAACGGGGATCAAGAGCTTCTACCGGCTGTGCGACGGGATGCAGACGCTGTTTCTGGTGAACCGGAGCGGCGAGGTCCTCGATCTCGTGGAAGTGTCGCGGTACGCGAGGCCGGGCACGCTCGACATCCCAGGGCCTGCGACCTATCGGCCTCACACGCGCGCAACCGCGGAATCGAAGAGCATCTGCATCGTCCTGACGCCGGCCCACGAGATCAAGATCTTCACCGCCGGAGTGCAGACGTTCAGTTTTCGCAACGCCCGCTGGCACCTGCTCGACATGCAGGCGAAGTATCAACTGTGGTCGGACGCGGTCGGCGACGGCCTGCTCGCGGAACGCCTCTTCCAGACGTCGCTCGATCTTGCGGACGCACGTGAGGGGGCGCTTTTCGTGGTCCTGCGCGACCACGCGAAGTCGCTGGCGCAGCTCGTCGCCCCCGGCGATCAGCTCGATTCGATGCGCGTGTCCACGAGCGAGGTGCCCTCGCGCGCGCAACTGATGCACATGCTTCGCGGCCGGACCGCAACCGAGCTGGATCCAGCGGTTCTTGGCGGCCTCGCGCGAACGGACGGGGCCACCGTCATGGATTCGACGGGACGTCTGCTGGCGGTTGGCGCCATCCTCCTCCAT
>JACDCA010000219.1 GCA_013694635.1 Acidobacteriota bacterium
GTGTTCTTCTGCGTCCATCACCGCCGGGACGGCGCCGAGCGATTGGATCAGGGCGGTGAGTGCCGCGACGTCCTCCGCCCGCGCCGCCGTGGTCGGCGTAAGGATCCACGGATGCCCGTCGAAGAGATCCGCCGTCGCCGCCGCCGCGCCGCCCGTAGCAGCGCCAGCGATCGGGTGGCCGCCAATAAATCTCAGTCGTGAGGGCAGCGTCTCAGCCGCCGCCACCGTCGTCCGCTTCGTACTGCCTGTGTCGGTGATCAACGCGTCACCGGGTACGTGGGGAGCAAGAGACCCGAGGATACGGACGTTCTCCGGAATCGGCGCGGCCAGAACGATGAGTTCAGCGCCGGCGGAGTGCCGAAGGTCATCGCCACGATCGAGCGAGATCACGTGCGGCGCGTCATCGAGCCGCTCAAGCGCGAGCGCGATCGAACGTCCAATCAAGCCGTGGCCGATGATCGCGACTCGCCGAACGTGAGTTCCTAGCGACTCCATCCCCTTCTCGCCACCGGTTCCACGCAGATACTCCGGCCGATCGCGGGAGCGATGATGCGGAGCTCCGCCATGAGGCGGTCGAACTGCGCGGGGAAGAGCGACTGCGCGCCGTCGCTGCGCGCGTGATCGGGATCGCAGTGCACTTCGATCAGCAGGCCGTCGGCCCCCGCCGCGACAGCCGCCCGCGCCATCGGCGCCACCTTGTCGCGCCGGCCGGTGCCGTGGCTGGGGTCGACCAGTACGGGGAGGTGACTCAACTGCTTCACCACCGGGATGGCCGAGATATCCAGCGTGTTGCGCGTGTAGCTCTCGAAGGTCCTGATGCCGCGTTCGCACAGCATCACATCGGTGTTGCCGCCAGCGAGGACGTATTCGGCCGACAGGAGCCACTCCTCGATCGTGGCCGAGATGCCGCGCTTCAGCAGGACCGGCATCCGCGCTTTTCCCAGCTCCCGGAGCAGAGTGTAGTTCTGCATGTTTCGCGCGCCGACCTGCAGGATGTGCGCGTACTGCTGGACGACGGCCAGCTGGCTGACGTCCATGATCTCGGTCACCAGCGCGAGGTTGTGACGGTCGGCCGAAGACCGCAACATCCGGAGCCCCTCCTCGCCCAGCCCCTGGAAACTGTAAGGCGAGCTCCGCGGCTTGAAGGCCCCGCCGCGGAGGACTTTGGCCCCGGCGCGCTTGACCGCCGCCGCGGACGCTTCCACCTGTTCTTCCGTTTCGGCGGAGCATGGGCCGGCCATGACGATGACCTCGTCGCCGCCGATCCGCAGGTCACCAATGGCGATGACCGTGTTCTCCGGCCGGAACGTCCGGCTCGCGAGCTTGTAGGGCTCGGTGATGCGCAGCACTTCCTGAACGCCTTCGAGGACTTCGAGCAAGCGCGGGTCCCCTTCCCTGCGGCCCCCGACAGCGCCGATGACCGTGCGCAATGCGCCGGTCGACCGGTGGACGTCGAACCCCATGTCTACGAGCTGCGCGACGACACGCGTGACCTGCTCGTCGGTCGCGCGCTCCTGCATGATGACAACCATAGAAAACTAGAAACTAGAAACTATGAACGATGAACGAAGAATCGTCACGAAACTGAACGCAGCTCTATTCTAAGTCCGCCAACCGTTCGAGCCTCCTGGCTTCGTCGATGACGCGTTCGAAGAGGCGCTTGACAGCGCCATCATCGAGCGGACCGGTGTTGAGCCGCTGGACGTTGCCGAGCACCTCTCTCTCGCGCGCCGGCTGAAAGATGTCCATGCCGTGTGCCTTTTTGAACTGACCCACCTGGAGGGCGCATTCGGCGCGCGCGTTGAGCAGCCGGACGAGCTGTTCGTCGATCCAGTCGATGCGCTGGCGAAGGTCGTCGATGTCTGTCACAGCGCGCTCTTGAGCCATCGTACATAGTCTCCGGCTCGTTCTGCGGCACTGGAAGGCTCGTCCCTGGCGATCACGTCGACCAGCGCGCTTCCGACGACGGCGGCGTCGGCGTGGCGGCAGGCTTCCGCGACCTGCTCGGGACGCGAAATCCCGAACCCGAGCGCCAGCGGCAAGCCCGCCTGCTGTCTGACACGCGCGAGAAACTCCCCCGTCCCTTCCGCGAGGTCCTTCCGCGCGCCGGTCACACCCAGACGCGAGATCACGTAGAGAAATCCGCGGCCAAGCTGGGCCGACTGGCGAA
>JACDCA010000220.1 GCA_013694635.1 Acidobacteriota bacterium
ATATCCAGCGTTCCCGAGTCCCTGAACGTTGCCGTCCCCTGAACGTAGGTGATCTTGCGCTGCTTCGAAAGCTGCCCGAGGCCGCCGGTGAGCTGGTTGACGACCCTGGTCTTGAAGCCCCGGAGCCGATCGAGGTCGATCGTCGGCGCGCCGAAGGTCACACCCCATGCGTCGGCATGCTTCGCCTCGTTGAGCACGTCGGCGACGTGCAGCAGCGCCTTTGACGGGATGCAGCCACGATACAGGCACACACCGCCCGGATTCGGCGACGGATCGATGAGCGTGACCTGCATCCCGCGGTCCGCGGCGTAAAAGGCGGCCGCGTATCCGCCGGGGCCGGCGCCAATGACTGCGACCTGGGTCGATGACGGCATTTATAGAGCGAGGACGAAAGGTTGTTCGAACGCCTCGCACACCCACCGCAGGAATCGTGCGGCGTCGGCGCCGTCGATGACCCGGTGATCGTACGAGAGCGAGAGGGGCAGCATCAGGCGCGGGTCGAATGCCTGGCCGTGTTCGTTCCAGACAGGTTCGTACGAGCCGCGGGAGATGCCGAGGATGGCCACTTCGGGCCAGTTCACGATCGGCGTGAACGACGTGCCGCCGATGCCGCCGAGGTTCGTGATGGTGAAGCCGCCGCCCTGCATTTCGTCGAGCGACAGCTTTCCGGCGCGCGCCTTCTCCGACGCCTTGGCCAGCTCCGACGCCAGTTCGAGAATGCCCTTGCGGTCGACGTCGCGCACGACGGGCACGAGGAGACCGCGTTCGGTGTCCACGGCGACGCCGATGTGAATGGCTTTCTTGTAGATGATCTCGCTCCGCGCCGAGTCGGCTGACGCGTTGAACTGCGGGAACTTCTTGAGCGCTCCCGCGATCACCTTCAGCGCGATCGCCGTCATCGTCAGTTTGCCGCCCGCCTTCTCCGCCTGCGGGCCGTACTCCTTGCGCAGCGCCTCGAGGTTCGTGATGTCGGTGCGGTCGTGTTGTGTGACATGCGGGATGGTGTTCCACGCGCGTGACAGATGCTCCGCTGTCTTCCGGCGGATATTGCTCATCGGCTGCCGTTCAACGGGACCCCATTTGGAGAAATCCGGCAGTGGCTGTGCCCCGCCCTGCCCGGCGCCGGAGGGACTGCCTTTCCCTCCCGCGTCCATGGCCCCGCGCACGAAGTCGTGCACGTCATCCACGCTGATACGCCCGCCCTCTCCGCTCCCGTTGACGCTCGCGATGTCGACGCCAAGCTCGCGCGCAATCCGGCGGACCGACGGAGCCGCCGGTGCGGCTGTCCCCGACGCCCTCGTCTCCTCGGACGCCGGCGCCTGAGGCGTCTGTGGCGGCCGCGCGCCGCGGCTGATGTCCACGACTTCGCCCCGTTTTCTGGGTTCATCGGCCTTCTCGACAGGCGCCTCCACGCGTGCCGGCGATGCCTCTTCAGGAACAGCCTCCTGACTCAACCCTCCCTCTTCGGGAGCACCGGTCGGCTGCGGTTTCGGCTTGGCTGTCTCTGGCTTCTCCGCGGCGTTCGGCTTCTCCGCATCTTTTGGGACTTCGGTGGGTGCTGCCTCCGATTTCGGGGCGGCGTCCCCAACGGTGAGGACCACCTGGCCGACTTTCACACGTTCCCCGGATTTGACCTTGACCTCCTCGACCGTGCCTTCGACGCTGGATGGCACCTCGATCGTCGCCTTATCGGTCTCGAGCTCGAGCACCGCCTGGTCCTTGGCCAGCGTGTCACCCGGTTTCACCAGCACGCGGACGACGTCGCCCGCACTCACGTTCTCGCCTAACTCAGGGATCTTGAATTCAATCGCCATCTTTTTAACAGGAGATCAGGTTGTCAGGACTTCGCAGGATTCTTCTTCTCGGGATCGATGCCGAAATCCTTGATCGCCTGCGATGCAACTTTCGCGTCGAGCTCACGGCTCGCCGCCAGCTCGGAGAGGGCCGCGAGCGCGACGAAGCGCGCATCGACTTCGAAGAATTCGCGCAGATGCTTGCGGTCCTCGCTGCGGCCGAACCCATCGGTGCCGAGCGATCGCACGCGCCGTGGCATCC
>JACDCA010000262.1 GCA_013694635.1 Acidobacteriota bacterium
GGTCCCGAGGATCCTCGATGCCCGCCGAGATCCGGACGAGGCTGTCGGTGAGACCGATGGCCGCGCGGTGCTCGGCCGGGACTGACGCATGGGTCATCGTCGCGGGATGAGACATCAGCGTTTCGACACCGCCGAGGCTTTCGGCCAGCGCCATCAGCCGCACCGAATTGCAGACGCGCTCGGCCTCCTTGAACGTCCCCATGTCGAACGCCAGCATTCCGCCGAAGCCGCGCATCTGCCGCTTGGCCAGCTCGTGATGCGGATGGGAGGGCAGACCCGGGTAGATCACACTCTTCACCTTCGGGTGCGACTGCAGAAACTCGGCGAGCGCCTGCCCGTTCAAATTGTGCTGCGCCATGCGCACCGCAAGTGTCTTGGTACCGCGAAGCACGAGCCAGGAGTCGAAGGGGCTGAGGATCGCGCCCTCGGCGTTCTGAATGAACTTCAGCCACTCGAGGTCGTCGTCGCGGACGGCGACGACGATGCCGCCGACGCTGTCGCTGTGGCCGTTCAAGTATTTCGTGGTGCTGTGCACGACCATGTCGGCGCCGAGCTCGATCGGACGCTGCAGGCACGGACTCGCGAAGGTGTTGTCGACGACGAGACGGATGTTGCGGCCCTTCGCCAGCCTCGCCGCGGCATCGAGGTCCGTGATCCGCATGACGGGATTGGTCGGCGTCTCGACAAACAGCATGCGGGTTTCCGGACGGATCGCGCGTTCGATCTCCTCGATCCTCGAGGTGTCGACGTAGCTGAACGAGAGCTGGTACTTCGTCAGCACCTTGTCGAACAATCGAAAGGTGCCGCCGTATGTATTGTCGGTGACGACCACATGATCCCCCGACTTCAGCATCGTCGAGATCGCGCCGATGGCGGCCATCCCGGAGGCAAATGCGTACGCCGCCTTGCCCCCTTCCATCGCGGCGATGTTCTGCTCGACGGCGAGCCGCGTCGGATTCTGCGTGCGCCCGTACTCGAAACCCTTGTGGCGGCCGAGCGCCTCCTGCACGTAGGTGGACGTCTGGAAGATTGGAGTGATGATGGCGCCGGTTGAAGGATCGGGCTCCTGTCCGGCGTGGATGCAGATCGTGGAAAAGCGCGCGTTATCAGGCAGCTTCATGCACCTGCAAGATAACACGGTGCAACTGTTATCATTCGACTCGCAAGTGCATGCGCAGGCTTCCTGATAGGACAACGGCGGGCGCACCTCGCGTGCCGTTCCTGCCGGAGCCGCCGCCAGGCACCGAACCCCAGCAGACCGCCGCGGATCTTCTGCTGCGCTCGTGGTCGGGCCGTCTCTTCATCGTCTCCACAATTCTGAAACTCCTGGTCGCGGTGATCCGCCGCATCGGGACCCTCCCGGCTTTCATCGAGGTGCTCAGCAGCGCGGCGACGATCGGCCTCGTGATCTCGCTGGGCTACTTCACCTGGCGCCTGTTCATGCTCATGAAGCGCCGGTTGCTGTGGCGCGTCAGGCGAAAGCTGATCCTCTCGTATATCTTCATCGGCGTCGTCCCGGTGCTGCTGATCATCGGCTTCGTGCTCGTGAGTGCCAACGTCGTCTCGATGAACATCGCCGCCTATCTGTTCAAGGATGGGTTCGACGGCATCGTTGCCGACATGGAACTGGCGGCGCAGTCAGCGGCAACGCAGATCGCAGAGCAACCGACGGCGGTTGGGGAGATGCTGAATCGAACGCAGAGCGCCATCAGCCAGCGCTACCCGGGGGTGGCGCTGGCGTTCGTGCCGGTGGAGGGTTCGGCACTGCCGGCTGAGATCGCCGGCCGATGGGAACATGAAGCACCCCCGACGGCTATTCCCTACTGGACGCCCGCGGATGGCTTTCGCGGCACCACAGCTGTCGCTGGCGACGAACCGGGCGAGCTTCAACTGGTGATCAGGTCCCTCGCACGCATCAGGGGGCCCAAAGGAGTGATCGGTGCGGTGCTCGCAGACCTGCCGGTGAACGATCGGCTTTTCGACGCGTTGAAGGAGAGCACCGGCGTGAAGGCGGTCACGCCGCGATTCAGTGCCCCGGAAAAGACTGAATCGCCGCTGCAGGTGGTCTCCGGTGGCGCCGACGGCAACAGCTCGTTCAGCCTGTTTCGCAACAGCCTGGCGTTTTTCGATACGACCGACTGGCGTAATGGCCGACCGCGCGATGCGACGATCGCACTGACCTACGACGTGGTCGAACTCTGGGACCGTCTCAGCCGCGCGCAATCGCAGCGCGTGCAGCTGACCGGATCCTCACTCGGTCAGGCGATCCTGTTCGTGCTGGCTGCCGTCGCGATTCTCTTCCTCATCATCCAGGGGGTGGCGGTGCTGATGGGCCTCGCGCTGGCCCGGTCGATCACCAGCTCGATCCACGAGTTGTTCATGGGCACCGAGCGCGTGCGCCAGGGGGACTTCACGCACAGGATCAATATCAACACGAAGGACCAGCTCGGCGAGCTGGCCGGTTCGTTCAACCAGATGACCGGCAGCATCGAGGGGCTTCTACTGACGGCCGCCGAGAAAAAGCGGATGGAAGAGGAACTGCGCATCGCGCGGCAGATCCAGATGTCCCTGCTCCCCCGCGGACCGGTCGACGCCCCGGGACTCGGCGTGACGGCACTGTGCGTCCCGGCGCGCGAAGTTGGCGGGGATTACTACGACTTCTTCCGGCTGCCGAACGAGCGGCTCGGAGTCCTGATTGCCGACGTGTCCGGCAAGGGGACATCGGCGGCCCTGTACATGGCGGAGCTCAAGGGGCTTGTTCTTGCGTTGAGC
>JACDCA010000305.1 GCA_013694635.1 Acidobacteriota bacterium
CCCTACCGCGAAACGGACGTCCCGCGCCCGGCGGGTAACTACGGACTGTCCAAACTGCTCGGCGAGTGGTTCGCGGCGGATGCGCCGGCTCATTACGTGCTGCGCGTCGAGAGCCTGTTCGGCGGCGAACGGGCCAAGAGCAGCATCGATCGCATCCTCGACGCGATTCGGCGTCAGGAGGTGGTCCGCGTCTTCGCCGACCGCACGGTGACGCCGAGCTATGTCGAAGACGTGGCGAACGCGACGATGCGGGTCGTGGAGCTCCGTCCACCGCACGGGGTGTATCACTGCGTCAACAGCGGGGTGACGACGTGGGACGTTATTGCGGAGGAAGCAGCGCGCCTCCTGGGGCGGCCGGCCTTGCTCGACCGGGTGAGCGCTGATTCGGTGCCAATGCGCGCTCGCCGGCCGAAGTATTGCGCCCTGTCCAACGAGAAGCTGCGACGGGCCGGTATCCAGATGCCTCCCTGGCACGAGGCGCTGGCCCGGTACATTGAAAGCGGCAGCTCACCATCGTTCCCTGGCGGATCCAGGAGCGATGATTAGCGCACTTCGATGATGCCGGTCCATGTCTCGAAGTAAGGGAAGGTCCCGGGGGCGGGATTCGGGGTCCGCCCGTAGACGCCAATGCGATAGAACCCCGGTTGCAAGCCTGAGACGGGCAATTCAAAGCCGCAATTCACAAACTGCGCCCCCAGTGCAGCGGCCACATCCGGTCGAGGCATGCCCGACGCGGCGACTCCCAGAAATTCGAAAGCGGGTGCCCCTGGCCCGTCCGGCAGCTTGTTCGCGTACACGAGCACCTGATCGACGCCGGCACCGGTGGACGCCCGTCGATCGAGCGCCCAGCCGCTGATCGTGAACGGCTGCGCGATCGTGGTGCTGCCCACGGGGCGGTCCACCCATACCATCGGCCCAGGATCCACCTGCACGGGCGCGATCGCGGGCGTGCCGTATCGACGTGTGCCCGTGTAGTGCGGGTAGGCCGCAAGCGTGTAGCGCCCGGCCCAGAGATGGGACGTAATCAGGTGAAACCCCGAGAATCGGAATTGCGGCCCGAAGGCGGCCGCGACGTCGGGGCGGTCCTGTCCGTAGAACGCAGCGCCGACGAAGACGGCTTCCGTGCCACCCGCGGCGAACGCCCAGACGTCCACACCGTCTACGCCCGTCTGCCCGGTTGCTTGCGGGTCCAGCGCCCACCCGCTCACGGTCAGCGGCCCCGAGACACTGGCCGCTGCGCGGGGAACGTCGATCGTGATCCGGGCACGGTCCGCTGCCTCGACAATAATCGTACGGACAGCGCTGAACTGGGTGGTCGTGGATGATCTGCCGTACACCCCGATCATGTATCGCCCGAAACCCGGCAGAGACACGGCGAGCCGATACCCGGTGGACCCGTAGCGCGCGCCGAACGCGGCGGCCACGTCGGGGCGAGGAAGCCCATATTGCGCCACGCCGAGAAAATGAGGGGGTGCACCTGCGGAGTCGAGAGGGAATGCCCACATGTGAATCGCGTCGATCCCCGGTCCGGCGGGCCCGCTGTCGTCCAGTGCCCACCCGTCGATGACGAAATCCGGGAGAACCTTCGACTGGCTGGCCGGCGTATCGATGAAAACGAGATTGGTCAGCGCCGCGATGTATGCGACAAAGGCGTCCGACGGCCCTGCAAGCGCACCGCGCTGTGCGGGCAGCGACGGTGATCGCGTGGACCCGACGACATAGGCTCCGAGCGCGCCCGTCGCCACTCCCCAGGCGCGGTCGTTTTCGCTGCCACCAAGGCGGGATGCGTAGTTGACGACGTGCGATGCGGCGCCGAATCGCAGGACAAACGCGTCCTGACCGGTGCTCCCCGCGTCCGGCCAGTCGGTCGACGCGGTCGTCCCGACCACCCAGGCGGTGCCGGCGACGTTATCCACCGCTACGGCGGCGGCATCGTCCCAGCCCGCGCCCCCGAGGTACGTGCCGTACGTCTGAAGTCCGGCGCCGTCCCGAACGCTCAGGAATCCATCAGCGGCGGCGTTACACGAGCCGTCTGTTCCGCAGGTCGCGTCGTACGCATCTGACGTCGTTGGCATCGTACCGCTGGTCGTCGTGCCAGTGACCCAGACATCGCCGTTGGCTTGCGTTGCGATTCCGCTGATGCTCAGCGTTCCAGGCAGCAACCGCGACCATGTCGTGGACGTCGCTGCAGGATCAAACCTGACCAGGCGCCCCTGTTGGGCGGACGAGCAGGCGACGAAGGGCGGAAAGGGAGTAATAACGGCGATGCTGTACGCGCCTCCGACGTAGATTGACCCATCAGAAGCCACCGCTACCGCACTCGCCCCGTCGCATCCTGCGTCCCCGAAATACGACGACATCAGCAACTGACCGGACGCCGACAAATGGACAAGGACAGCATCCGTCTGCCCACCCGGCGCAGCCTGAAACGGCGACACGACGGGCCAGTCACTGCTCAACGTCACTCCCGACATCCAGACCGTCCCATCGGGTGCGGTGGCAACCGCTTGCAGATGATCGATAGATGTGCCGCCAAGAAACGTGGAGAACGCGAAGCTTCCGTCGGCCCGCAGGGCGCCTGCGTAGCCATCGCGGCCGCCGGCGAACTGCGGCTGCGCGGCATTGACCATGGGGAAATCGCTGGAGTGTGTGCCCCCGGCGAAATACACCAGACCGCCCGCGACATCCAGCGCCGGCGCAAAGTCCGTGCTGCTTCCGCCGAAGTACGTCGCGTACACCAGCGCGCCAGCAGCCGTGAATTTCGCGATGAACGCGTCTTCCGTGTCCGTTGCGGATCCGGCCATGTAGGTGGACCCATCCGGTGCCACGACGACGTCGGACGCTTCTTCGGCGGCGGCCCCTCCGACGTAGGTCGACCACGCGATCACGGGATCGATGATCAGGGGCAACCCAGGATCGTAACGGCCGACCACGATGCGCGCTCGCGAGCCCTCTACCCGCCAGCTGGCCGGAATGTCGCGTCTGGCACCGTCCACCTGCTGGTAGGCTCTGGGCCGGCGATGCTCCGTCACGCCGTCCTCTCCGGTGACGTTCAACGCGCCATCGACAACGCGCAGCATGACCGAGTGCCCGAACTCGAGCGCGATACGCCGCGGCTTCGCGCCCGGGTGGAGGATGAAGTCGTACTCAATTGCTCCGTCCTTGATGTTCCACTCCCAGTCGATTCCGGGATAGACCCTGTCGAGGCGCACCTGCCGATAGAGCGACACGTCCTGAATCCAACGCTCCGGGTCCTTGCCCTGCACATACCGCACGTGCCCTGGAGCCGGATCGAGGCCCACGGGTTGCACCCGACGGCCTCCAACCAGATGAAAGGATGTGACGTGATGCGAGCCTGCACGAGGAGTGTCCGACCCGGAGACGGTGATGGCCCCGTTGTCAGTGATCCCGACGGTGCCCCCAGCCGTGCGGACTCGGAACGCCAGGCCATTGGCGAACTGACCCTTGTTCCGTTCGAAGGCCGCGGGCAGCCTCACCGCACTTGTCGCTGGACCCGAAGCTCGATGCAGCGGATTCGACGAGGCAGCCGTAGCGGTCGAGTGGGGGTAGGCCGGAGGCGCCGCAGGCGCGCGACCCGGTTGCGAGTGAACGAGATCCGGCAGGGTGAACGCCACAGCGATCGCCACGACTGCGGTGCGGAGCGAGCCTGCCATGGAGCCTCTCTTTGTGATGAAGGTTGCCCATTATACTGCCATTCGAGTGGGCCCTTTCCGGATTACATGACCTCCGTCACGATGGCGCGAATGCGCTTTGCGATCGCGAGACAGGACGTGAGCCCTGGCGAGTCGATGCCGGCGGCGTGAACGAGCGCGGGCATCCGGGTGTCCCGCCGGATCATGAAGTCAGCAAAGGATTCTTCCGGCGGGTGGAGCTTCGGACGGATACCGGTGCCTCCCAGTCGAAGGTCCTCGAGCTTCACACTGGGAAGCAGCTCCCGCACCGGCTCCAGAAACGCCTCCACTGGGAGCCGGTCGCCTTCGTAGTCGTCCTTCCGCTTTTGGTAGGCGGCGGTCGGGCCGAGCAGCACAC
>JACDCA010000320.1 GCA_013694635.1 Acidobacteriota bacterium
GGAGTTGCTTTCCGTCACGCGAGACCTCGATCGAACGGAAGAACACGTCCCCCACCGCCACCGGATCCCCACCGTCGATCGGCACTTTCCACGGCTTGGGGGAGCCGGAAGTCCAGACGGTGTAGTACACGAAGTCATTGGCGGCGCGCGGACCTGTCTCGAAGCCGCCGTGGGTCAACTGCTTCGGATCCGAGCCGTCCGAGCCCATTCGCCACAGGTGTGCGCCATTCTTGACCAACCGCTGGAACACGATATAGCGGCCGTCCTTCGTCACGCTCGGCTGCGTACTCGGGCCCTCCCCGCTCGTCAGTTGACGCGCGTTACTGCCGTCCGCATCCGCGATCCAGATTTCAGGCTTGCCCGACACGATTGACCCGTACACGATGCGGCCGTCGTGAGTCCACGCGACGCCCCCCTGCCCGTCGCCGCGCCCCTGCCCGTCGCCGCGCCCCCGCCCCGTGGTGATCTTTTTTCCTCCAACGAGATCCGTTGCGGGGGCAACCCAGAGATTCGAGACATTCTCGGCCTGCACGGTCGCGAGCGATTTTCCGTCCGCCGCGAACGCCACGCCCACATAGTTATTGAGGTCGTTCGTGATGCGCCGTGCCTCTCCGGATGGGTACGGCACCTGCCAGACCTGTGGCCCGCCGGCGCTGAATCCGGCCGCGGCAATGCCGAACGAGCGGCCGTCCGGGAGCCACTCGATATCGCCGACGAATGCCCATCGTCCCGGCAGACGGGTCGGGGCGCCGGTCGCCGCATCGATCGCGACGATGAGCTGGTGAGCACCGTCCTTGACCGACTGCGCGGGCGCGAGGATCGTCTTGCCGTCCGGGGACCACGATACGGCGAAGTTCGTGAACTGTTCTCCCTGCGGCAGGATGGCCAGTTGGCGCACGTCCGTTCCATCGACGTTCGCCACCATCAGGTACGCGGTACCGCGCGCGGGCGCTCCGCGCACGAACGCAAACTGCTTCCGATCGGGAGAGAACGAGATCCGGCTGTCCACGTCCTCGAGGACCGGGTGCGGCGTTCCGCCGAGAACCGGCACCTTGTACAGGGTCGCGACCCCCCCGGTCTGGGAGTACATGTTGTAGTAGACATGTGTCCCGTCTGGTGCGTAGGTGACGCTGTCATATCGCACGGGCGCGGGCGGAACGATCTGAACATCGCTCGTGGTCGTCGTCTGGCGGATCCACAGGGCGGGGAGGGTCCCTGTATTCTTCGCGTGGACGACGTAGTGGCCGTCCGGGGAGATTGCGGCAAGGGATGCGTTGCCGGTGCTCGTCAGCCGGGAGAACCTGTCCGCCTCGAACACCGAAGCAGACGCGACCGCCGGCGCGCCCCTCCATTTCGACACTCCGAAGCCGAGCGCCGTCAGGAGAACCGCGCCGAGGCCAGCGGCGAGGAGGCGTCTGGTCCAGTTGGTCTGTCTCGCCGGCGCAACGCGGATGCCGGACGCCGACATCGTCGCCCCGCCGTCGATCTCCTGCTTGAGTTCCTCGAGCTCGTTGCGCAGGTCGGTCGCCGTTTGATACCGGCGGCTCGGGTCCTTCGCCAGCGCGCGTCGAATGACACGTGCCAGACCGGCGGGCAGATTCGGATTGAGATCCGTGATCGAGCTCGGCGTGTCTTTCAGGATCGACGAGATCACCGAGACGTTGGTGTCCCCCTTGAAGGGTTTTTCGCCGGTGGCCATCTCGTGGAGCACCACGCCCAGCGAGAAAATGTCCGTGCGCGAATCCACCGGTTTGCCTTCTGCCTGCTCGGGGGACATATAGGCGACCGTGCCGATGATCCGTCCTTCGCCGGTCAAGTCGGTGACCGGCATCCGGGTGACATCTTCGGCGTTGCCTTCGAGCTGCGCCTCACGAAGCTTCGCGAGACCGAAGTCCAGGACCTTCACCCGATCGCCGGTCGCCACGATGATGTTGGCGGGCTTGAGATCCCGATGCGTGATCCCGCGCTGGTGCGCCGCGGCGGTCGCATCACTGATCGCCATGCCGATGCGAAGCAGCGGGTCCAGCGCCAGGGGACCCGTCGCGATCAATTCGTTGAGGGGGCGCCCCTCGACCAGCTCCATTGTCAGGAACGGAATCCCGCGATCTTCCTCGACCGAGTGGATAGTGACGATGTTGGGATGATTGAGGGCGGCGACCGCCTGTGCCTCGCGTTCGAACCGCTGCCGGCGCTCGGGGTCTGTCGCCATGAATTCCGAGAGGACTTTCAGCGCCACTTTCCGCTGAAGCTTCGTGTCTTCGGCGATGAAGACCTCCCCCATCCCGCCCTTGCCGAGGGGTGCGAGGATGCGGTAGTGATTCAGCTTCTCGGGGATTGGCACTGTGGAGACTTTACAACGTCACCTTCCAACGCCCAACCCCCAACGTTCGCCGTCACTCGCATCAACGCGGCAGGGGTCACATCAGATTCCCGGCGCCTCGGGCTACGCCCGGAAAAACGCCCCTTCGGCGCGTGCCTCACGATTTCGGCTCCGGCTCGGGCGATCAGACGGCCGGACTGGGATCATGTGTGTGCTCGGGGTGCTTGGAGGTCAGTGGCGAAACAGCGCCTCCGCCGATGGGGAGGCCTGCGGATCGTTTTTCGAACTGACGCAGCGGACTGCCCGCATCGCGCCTGGAACCTGATGTGACCCCTGCCGCGGGACTCCTGATGTGGCGACGCCTACTGCCGGCTCCAGGTCTATTTTCGGACTGGCTCTCCAGTGGATCGGCATCGAACACCCTTCCCTGTGGCATTCGTGCGCGATCCTAACCTAATCGACGTGATCTCCAGCCTCCGCAGCCGAGATCCAGGACCAACCCTGTCACATGCGCAATAGAATGATGAGCACAGGAGACATCTTGGCCGTCTTAACAGACCTCGTGCCGGGAGCCGTGGTCGCGGGACCCTTGCTGCCCGAACACGTGGTGCAGGTGAAAGGGGCGGAGAACGCAATGAAATACAAGGTCGTGCTGAAGCGCAGCGACGAAGGGTACTCGATATCCTGTCCGGGGCTGCCGGGCTGTTGGTCCCAGGGAGACACAGAGAGCGAAGCGCTCGCCAATGTCGCTGACGCCATACGCGAGTACCAGGCCGTCCGCGACGAATTACTCAAGGAAGGCGAGATCCGCGAGGTCGAGGTCGTCAACTGACGTGCCGACAATCCCGGGCGTCAATCACCGCGACGCCGGACTGACCGCAGACGAATTCAGGAAGCTGCTCCAAGCGGCAGGAGATCCATGAAACCCTGGTACAACGTTATCAAGCCGCGCGAAGACCTCACGGAGGGCAAACCACTCGACGCATCGGAGTTCGCCCTCCACCTCGATCACGTTCGCGATGGCCGGGGCGCCGACGTGTGCCGGAATCCGCAGGAGTTCTTCGAACGCTGCGGCTTCAAGAAGATTCCACTGGAGCCGAGAGCGACCCGCGCAGAAGTGGATGAACTCTTTACGAAGGTGCTTTCCCGGTTTGCGACTGTTGACAGAATGAAATTGACCTTCACCGTCGATGTCGCCCCAGCAGACGGCGTTCCGAAGTCAAAGATCGACGAGACGCGAGTCGCGCTGAGGCAGCTCGGGCTATCGGAGGTCATCGAAATTGAGGCCTCCGGGAACACGTGAGGGCAGATGACGAATCCAGAGTGGGCGGCGCGAATTGGGGATGTGCTGGTGGCCCGGGCAAAGCGGAAATCGGTGATTACGTACTCCGATCCGCGAAGGAAATCGAGTTGGGACACTACGGCTCTCAAGGCAACTCGACCCGATCGATTACTACTGCAAACGCAACAAACTGCCGCCGTTGTCAATCATCGTCGTCGACAAAGACACCGGACGCCCTTCGCAGGGTTCATTTGACGAGTACTCCCCCAGTCAGGCGCAGGCGAAGCTGGAGGCGGTGTGGAACAGGGATTGGTCAAAGGATGCAACCCCGAGCGTCAATGCACTGGCCGCTGCTCTCCCAGAGCCCGACTAGACGTTCGGTGAATCATATTCGCCAGGGGCGTTCCTGAAGTACCCGAGGCGGGGCCGGCCGTCAGGCCAAGGCGCCCGGAACCTGATGTGGCATCGCCGCGACACACGCCCCACACATTCGCAACCACCAACCCACAAATCCTCACGGTAGAATCGGCGCCATGAACTCATTCGTCAGAGTCTTTACGGCGGCAGCTGTCCTCGCGATCAATGTCGGACTGGGCGCGCAACAGGACGCTCAGAAGCCCGACGATAAGGAGAAAGACACCGGACCAAAAGAGCTCAAGGGCCTCAAATACCGCCCCATCGGCCCGGCGGCCGGGGGACGCGTATCGCGCGCGGCCGGCGTTCCGGGTGATCCGAGCATCTACTACGCGGCGACCGCGTCGGGAGGCGTGTGGAAATCGGCGGATGGTGGCTTTACCTGGAAGTCTGTATTCGACGACCAGCCGGTCTCCTCCATCGGCTCGCTCGCGATTGCTCCGTCGGATCCAAACATCGTCTACGTCGGATCGGGGGAAGCGAACATCCGCGGCAACGTAGCCGAGGGTAACGGCATCTTCAAGACCATCGACGGCGGCAAGACGTGGACGCACGTCTGGAAGCAGCGCGGCCAGATCGGGACGATGGCCGTGCATCCGACCAATCCCGATATTGCATTCGCGGCGGTGCTC
>JACDCA010000334.1 GCA_013694635.1 Acidobacteriota bacterium
CTGCCACCGACACAGTCGCTCACCGATGGCGAGCTGTTCTACATCATTGAAAATGGCATTCGCCTGACGGGAATGCCCGCATGGGGCGACGGGACGCCTGAAGGGGCGCAAGGGTCATGGCACCTGGTTCACTTCATACGAAGGCTGACGACGCTGACGCCGGAGGAAATCGCGCAGATGGAGGCGATGAATCCGAGAAGTCCCGCGGAAGTGCTGGAGGCAGAGGAAATGCGGAAGTTTCTAGCTGGCGAAGGGGAGGCCCCGAAACCCGGGGGAAAACCGATGCCGGCGCACGGAGGTCATAAGTGAGAAAAGCACTGATTATTCTGGCATTCGCGCTCGCGCTGGCGCCGCTGGCGTCGGCGCACGAAGGACACGCGAAGAAAGTGATGGGAACCGTGGCGGCCATCAATGGCGATCATCTCGAAATCACTACCTCACCCGGAAAATCGTCGATGATCATGCTCAATGACAAGACGAAAATCATGAGGGGGAAAGCAACACAGAAGGCTGGCGACATCAAAGTCGGGGACCGCGTCGTGATTACCGCGGCCGACGTGAAGGACAAGGACGGGAAGATCATGTGGGTGGCCAAGCAGGTCAGCCTCGGAAGCGCGCCGGCCACGGCTGCGAAGAAGTGACGCCGATTCAACTGAGCGAGGAGTGATGAAACGATTCAGCGTACTTGCGGCGTTGTTGGTGATGATCCCTGCGCTCGCGTCCGCGCATGTGAGCGTTTCGCCGCGTGAGGCGAAGCCCGGCATTCAGCAACAGTACACGGTGCGCGTGCCAACCGAAGGCCAGGTGGCGACGACAGCCGTCTATCTCCAGGTGCCCGAGGGGGTGACAGTGACCGACGTGCCCCAGCCCGACGGCGCGACCCACGAGGTGAAGAAGGACGGCAACCGCATCGTCGCAATCACCTGGACCAGGGACATTCCGCCGAAGCAAAGCGCGCAGTTCCTCTTCACGGCGAACAACCCCGCGGCCGCCGGGCAGATCAGCTGGAAGGTGCAGCAGCGCTTCGCGGACGGAACCTCGCGCGATTGGACGCCAGGCACCAAGCTGACGGAGACCCCGGCCGCTCCGAGCGTGGCTCCAGTCGCTACCCCTGCCGCGGCTCCTGCCGACGCTCAGGCGGCGGGGCACACAGCCGCCGGACATCAGATGCTCCCGCCGTCGGGAGAGGCGGCTGTCATTGAAAAGTGGCTCGCCGAATACGACGCCGCGTTCAACGCCAAGGACCTCGACAAACTCGGCACCTTCTACCATCCTGACGTGACGATCTACGAGGGCGGAGGGATCGACAACGGGTGGGCGAAGTACCGCGACGGTCACCTGGGACCCGAGCTGAAGGCGTTCGAGAACCTACAGTTCGGTCACTCGAACCGGCAGATCCATGTCCTTGGCGACGGGAAGACTGCCTACGCTGTTTCGACATATTCGTTGAAGGCAAAGATGGGCGAACGGACCATCGACTCAGGCGGTCTCGAGACGCTCATCCTGGTCAAGGGCGCTGACGGGGTGTGGAAAATCCGCCACTCGCACACTTCCAGTCGTCCGCGTCGACCGGCGCAATAGAGTGACTTCCCGGGAGAGAAGACCTGTTTGACAGTGTCACGCGCGACGAGGTCAAAGCGCTCGCCGTAAAGATTCGTGAGGCGCAGGGGCGTGAAGTCAAGGAGATGGCGCATCACGCCCGCGAATAAGCGCCTCGAGGAGGCGTCGGGAGCGGCCGTCGATCAGGCGTTCCTCGAGGAAATGGCCAAACATCACCAGATGGCGCTGGAGATGATTTTAAAGGCGAAGCTCAAGGATGCCAGTTTGCGCAAGCTGTCGCAGAAAATGGCGGCAGACCAGAAGCGCGAACTGGGCGAGTTCAAGAAGCTGCAGGCTCGCTAATCTGCGTCCACTGACTAAAAGGAGAAAGCACATGCACAAGGATCCTGTCTGCGGTATGGAGGTCGACCCGGCCACGGCAGCGGGTCGAAGCGAGCACAGGGGGCAAACCTATTATTTCTGCTCGAAGTCTTGTCAGACGAAGTTTGAGGCCGATCCATCCCAATACACGAAGTGACGGACCGGCTGAGCGGCCGTGATTCTTAACTGGGATCCGATCCCTCGGCTCGGTTCCGTGCCGATCAACTGGTACGGCCTCGGCTGGGTTGTCGCGTTTCTGGTGGCGCGGACGCTGGTCAGGCGATGGGCTCCTGCATACGGATTGAAACGCGAGCAGGTGGAGGACCTGGCCCGGCTCTACTTCACCGTCCAGAACGACCCGCTCGCGTACCTCAGCGAGCCGTGGCGCGTGCTCATGGTCTGGGAGGGAGGGCTTGCGTTCTTTGGCGGGCTCCTCGGCGCCATCCTCGCCGCGTACGTGTATGCGCGCTCACGAAGGATCGTGTTCGGCCGCGCGGCGGACCTCTTCGCGCCGGCCGTTCCGGTGGCGGCGGCCATCGGCAGGATTCCATGCGGGCTCGCGGGGATGGATTACGGCACGCCGACGACGGTGCCGTGGGGCGTTGTCTATTCACACCCCGCGAGTTCTGCCCCCAACGACGGCATCGCGCGGCACCCGGTGCAGTTGTATGAGTTCTTCGGCGATCTCGATCGCCGCGGTCCTGTGGCGTCTCCGTAAACGGCTCCACGACGGTGCGCTGTTCTTCGCCTACATCGTGATGTTCGCCATGCTGCGCTTCCTGCTGTTCTTCGCGCGCGGCGATGTTCCCGTCGTCGCGTGGGGATTGAAAAACGGTCATCTGACGGCGCTGGCCATTCTGTTCGTCGCGCTGCCGTGGTTCATCACGGTGGCCAGACGGCCGCCCTCGCGCCGGCACGCCGTCGTCCGCTGAGGTGCCGTATCTCGCGCTCTTCGCGTGGAGCTTCCTTGCGGCGACCGTGCTGCCGCTCGGCTCCGAGCCAGCGGTCATCTTGATGATTCGTCAGGACCATTCGTTTTTCGCCGTCGTGATCGTCGCCACCGTGGGGAATTATCTTGGCGCTTGCACCACCTACGGGCTTGGTCGCGCCGTGTCGCACGCGCTGCCGCAGGAACATTCTTCGCGCGCGGCGAGACGCGCGGCCGACGTCGTCGCACGGTACGGCGCGCCCGCGCTCGTCTTCTCGTGGGTGCCGATAATCGGAGATGCCATCGTGGCAGCGGCCGGCGTGGCGCGCCTGCGCTTCCGGCCCTTCTCGATCTGGACGGTGGTGGGGAAGGCGGTTCGCTATGTGCTCGTCGCGTGGGGGGCCAAGGCATTGATCGCGTGACCGGATGAAGGCACGTTATTGTTGCGTGGATCCCTTCGCTCCTCGCAACCGGCTGCGTGCGACGTGAACGGCAAGGAGCGTCAGTGGGAGCGCGAGCGCCAGCAGCGACGCCGCTCTCTTGATCACCGTGATGAACGGCAGAAGCCGCGGCAGAACCTCGAGCTGGTTCGGGTACTCAGCGATCAGCGCGAGGAGCAGGCCATTCTCGATAAAATCAAAAATCACGTACACGAACGGCATCGCCAGCAGCGCCGTCCGCGCGACTCCACCGAGCGTCGCCGCGGCCACTGCACGGCGAGCGACGAGAAACAGGAATGGCAGCACGCTCAGCGGCAACAATACATCGACGGTCACAGTGCGGGTCGCGTAGTTCTTCCGCCCCGCAGGCCCGTAGGCATCCAGACGCGCGTAGGTCTCAGGCGACGTGAAAGCAGGCACGGCATCGAGCAACGTCCCACCCCCGCTCGCGTGTTGAAAGTCCGGCACGCTCCCAGGAAAGTCGAGAAGGTGCACGGCGACAGCCACAGACAGGCCCCAGACGCCCGCAAGAATGAAGATGGCGCGTGAAGTCACGGTGGGGCGATGGACAGCCGTCTCAGAACTGCACCTTGACGCCGACCTGGACGCGACGCGGCGGTCCTGGGAGGATGCCTCGCGAGCGATCGGAAATGTAGGT
>JACDCA010000336.1 GCA_013694635.1 Acidobacteriota bacterium
GGGTTGGATCCGGTGGTCTTCTGCTCGATGGCGATCGCGGGTGACAGGCCGTCGATGAGATCGACGTCCGGCTTTTCCATCTGCTCGAGGAACTGGCGCGCGTACGAGGACAGCGATTCGACATAGCGCCGCTGCCCTTCGGCGTAAATCGTGTCGAAGGCGAGAGAGGACTTGCCGGAGCCCGAGAGACCCGTCAGAACGACGAGCTGGTCACGCGGGATGTCGACGTCGATGTTCTTGAGGTTATGGACGCGTGCGCCGCGGACCGCGATCCAGTCGTGTGCCATGCCCTCTATGTGCTTTTTCTGGAGGTTGCCAAACAGGCAATTTTAGCACGCGAGGTCGCCGTAACTGATGAGGTTGGGACGGTTACCCCTGCTTTCGCAACCGGCTGTGGCGGTATCCGTAGACGAAATACAGCACCAGGCCGGCGGCCAGCCAGATCCCGAATCGCTCCCAGGCGTGCGTCGGCAGTCCCTTCATGGTGTAAAGGCAGGCCGCGGCGCCGGCGAGCGAGACACCCCAGACGAACGGGACGCGGAACGGCCGCGGGCGCTCCGGTTCTGTGTGCCGCAGGACGAGGACGCCGATGCACACGATCGCGAACGCGAACAAGGTCCCGATATTCGTCAGGTCGTAAATCTCGTTCTCGTCCATCACCAGGCTGCCGGCAGCGACGACGATCCCGGTGATCACCGTGGTGATGTGGGGGGTGCGGTACTTCGGATGAATCTTCGCGGCCCACGAAGGCAGCAGGCCGTCGCGCGCCATCGCCAGGAAGATCCGCGGCTGGCCGTACTGGAATACGAGCAGGACGGCGGAAAGCGACACGACAGCGCCGAACGCGACGAACCAGCTGGCGATCGGCAGACCCGCTACCTCCAGCGCGCGCGCGAGCGGATCGGCCGCTTTCAGCTGCTGGTACGGCACCAGCCCGGTTGCCACGATGCCGACGATGACGTAGATCAGGGTGCAGATGGCGAGCCCGGTCAGAATCCCCAAAGGCATGTTCCGCTGGGGGTTCCTGGTCTCCTCGGCCGCCGTCGATATCGCGTCGAACCCGATGTAGGCGAAGAACACGATCGCGGCCCCCTGGTGGATGCCCTTCCATCCATTCGGCGCAAACGGCGTGTAGTTGGCAGGGTCGATGTGCATCGCACCGAGGCCCACGAAGAGCCCGAGGACGAGCAGCTTCACCACGACCATGATGTTGTTCGCGCGCGCGCTCTCCTTGACGCCGATATAGAGCAGCCACGTGATGAGGAGCACGATCACCGCGGCCGGTATGTTGAGCAGGATCGGAATGCCGGCGATGCGCGGCGCCGTCTCCAGCAGCGCGTGGACGGCTGGATCGGAGCTGAGTAGCGCGGTTCGATAACCGTGCGTCAGCCAGTCGGGCAACCCCACGCCGAAAGCCGAGATGAGCGAATTGAAGTAGCCGCTCCACGCGATCGCCACCGCGATGTTGCCGACCGCGTACTCGAGGATGAGGTCCCAGCCGATGATCCAGGCGATCAGTTCGCCGAGCGTCGCATACGAGTAGGCATAGGCACTCCCCGCCTGCGGGATCATCGAGGCAAGTTCCGCGTAGCACAACGCCGCGAGCCCGCAAACGACGCCGAGAAGCACGAAAGAGAGGATCAGCGCAGGGCCGGCGCCGTAGCGGACGACTTCGCCGCTGGGCAATACCTCTCCCGCCGCCGCGGTGCCGATCGACGAGAAAATGCCGGCGCCGATGACTGCACCGATGGCCAGCATCACCAGGTCGCCGGCGCCGAGGACGCGTTTCAGCCCCTGGCCGCTCTCTGCCAGCAACTCTGAAATCGGTTTTCGCTGGAACAGCTGATTCATGTGGATGACGTGATCAGGATTAGCGATCAGCGATCAGGGATCCGAAGGGTAACAGTCCGCGGACGCCGGCGTGCAGCAGGTACACCGTGTCTGACGATGCGATCGCGAGGGTCCCGTCGGTGTTGAATGCGAGACCGACGAGCCCGCCCGCCGCGACAAGTTGCTCCGGTTGCGGCTGGGGGCCCTCCGCCCCGCCCGACGCCGGCCCGACAGCGTCAAACCGGTACACACCGCCGCGGCCTGCGAGCGCATCCACCACGTACAGCCGTCCCGCATCGTCGAACGCCAGCCCCTGCGGACGTCCGAAGCCGTCGTAGAAGACGGCGACGCGCCCCTCCGGCGAAATCCGGTACACGCTGTCGTGCGTGCCGAGCGTCGGTCCGGTGACGAACAGGTCTCCGCCGGGACCGAACGCGAGATGGAATGCCGCGATGCTCCCAGGCAGTGTGGCGAGGATCTCCGCCTTTCCGTTGCTCACTTTCAGTACCGAGCCGGAGCGATCCCCGACGAAGAGCGTCCCCTCGCGATCGAAGGCGATGCCGCACGCGACCCCCAGCTCCGACGCCACAACCTTGGACGTCCCGTCCTCATCGATTCGATAGACCGTCCCGTCGAAGCGGCTGGAAATGTGAAGCCGGCCTGCGGGATCGAACGCAAGCGAGGTCGGGTTGGGGATGCCGTTGATGAACGGCTCGCGGGAACCGTCGCGACGGACGATAAAAATCGAGATGGGTGTGTCCTGGCCGCGGGAGCCGCTGAACGTCACATACAGATTGCCGTCGGCGTCGAACGCGGGATTGTCGACCTGGTGAAGGCCGGTGGCGAGCGGAGCACCGACCTCGACATACGCGGTCTCCCCGGGGGCGGTGTCGATCCTGATCGACGTACGGCCGCCGTCGAGGCCGGGCGGCACCATGACGTTCAATGCCTGGGACGATGCCGAGGCGAGCCGGGCGGAGGTTCCACCGATCCTGATGTCGGGGAGCGGATCGAGACTGAATCCGTCGCCGAGGATCGTCAGACGTGCGCCCTCGACGGCCCACAGCGGACGAACCCCGGTGATGCGGGACGGAAGCGGATCGTTCACGGTTCGAGGGTCACAGATTCAGGGCTACAGGGAGAACCGCTGGAAGCGGAAGGTGTGGGAGCCGGCTCAGCTCGCGTCCAGCTCCAGGTTCCAGTAGAAATAGTCGCGCCAGCTTTCCGGGGCATTCCTGAGACCCACCGTGATCCGGATAGCGGGTGCCCTGTCAGGACGTTTCGGTGCTCGTATCAGGTGCATGCCGGCTTCGGCCGGCGTGCGCCCACCTTTCCTGCGGTTGCAGCCGACGCAGCAGGTGACGATGTTCTCCCAGTCCTTCCGGCCGCCCTGGGCGACCGGCACCACATGATCGAAGGTGAGATCGAGCGTGGGAAAGACCTTGCCGCAGTACTGGCACGCGTGATCGTCGCGCGCATAAATGTTCGCGCGCGAAAACGGAACGTAGTCGATGTTGCGCTTGATCTTGATGTAGCGAAGCAGCCGGATGACCGACGGCATCTTGAAGCTGAACGACGGGGACCTGACTTCGCGATCGTACGAAGAAATAACCTCGACCTTCCCCTGGCACCAGAGTGTAATCGCCTTCTGCCAGTGGACGACCTTGAGCGGTTCGTACGTGGCGTTGAGAAGCAGTGTCTGCTCCATAATGCCTGAGTCATTCTAGCCGATAATGCGGCCGAAGCCCATGCGTGTCCTTCTAATAGTGGTCGCGGCCGCGTGCTGCGGATGCGCGACGACTGGAGCCACACCGCGTCCATTTCCCGTGCCGGGTGGAAGACCCGCGGAAACGCTGCCGGCGTCGCTGCCAAACGGCGGCGTGACCCCGACGACGACGTTACCGATCCGTACGACCGGTTACGAAATCAGCGGGACGGCGTTATCGCTGAGGGGCAAGCCGTATCGAACTGGCGGGACCGACCCGAACGGATTCGATTGCAGCGGGCTCGTTCGATACGTGTTCGCGCAGCATGGGGTGACGGTTCCGCGAACGGTGTCGGAACAGTATCGCGCCGGAGGCGAGGTCGCGGCTACCGAGCTTGCGGCGGGAGATCTCGTGTTCTTCAGCACGAGCGGCGCGGGCGCGTCGCACGTCGGCATAGTCGTCGGCGGTGATTCGTTCGTCCACGCTCCCACCTCGAGCGGCGTGGTGAGGGTTGACCGGCTCGGCGGGGCTTACTGGGCGACGCGCTTCCTCGGGGCAAGGAGAATCTTCTGAAACGACGAACTCTGAACGACGAACTATGAACACGGCCGGCTGAAGCCGGCCTCTCGGAGGTATTCAGAGTTCAGCGTTCAGCGTTTCAAGCGGCGCAGTGCTGGCCCTTGCGGGTCAGGCGGCGTGCGCTCGAGTCGGTGAACTGACGGATGTGCAGGTCGTCTTCGGTATAGATGACCGGCTGCGTTGCGGGCTTGAGCGGCTCGATGCGCACACGCGGATCGGACGCGGCGAGATCGACGGTCTCCATGTAGCGCTGCGGGAAGGACGGGAAGTTCCGGAACGTCGTCGCCACCACGCCGTCATATCTGACCGACAACTCGCTGAAATCGTGCTGAAGAAAGTCGTAGAGCCGCGGATCCGGCTTCGTGGCGAGGTACGCGTGCACCATCTCCGCGACATCTTCGTAGAACCGCGGGCCGTGGCTGCGCGGGGACCGGCTGCCATCGGCGCGCTGCACCGCGCGGATCCCCGACTCGGCGGGATCGATGTGGTACATCTCGTGGATGACCGTATCGAGCTTCGCGAGCCATCCCTCTCCGCCCGGATACAGGTCCGCCTTGCGCGAGCGCGGCAGCGCCTGATCGCAGAAACGCGGCAGCACGAACGAGATGAGGTACTTGATCCGCTTCGTGCCGATCTTCACGAGCGGAGACTTGGTGACGAACCACGGAGAGCGACGTGTGAGCTCGCCGGTATCACGGTCTTTCCAGAAAAAATAACCGGGCTCGGTCTCGGGCAGCGTCAGGCAGTGGCAGGTGGCAAAGGCTCCCTCGGCATCCGAGCGTCCGAACCGCCCGAAGACGAGCACTTCGCTGAGGTCGATGAAGGCCAGTCGCGGAGTACGCGCGACTACGTCCTGCATCAGAAGCGCAATGCGCTCGGTGTAGTTGATCATGCGAACACACGCTGCCGCCGTACACAGGAGATCGGCCGGCAACGTCCTTGTCGCTTCAGTGGGAGCTGTTAAGGCTGAAACGTGGGCCGACTATAAAGAGTTGCGCGCCTTTCTGTCAAGGTGAGCAGAAAGAAAAGCGCGCAGAATTGCCCAACCAATTTAGCTGCCCTGGCCGCCACCACCGGGCTTCTTCGGCGGAGGCACGCTCTGACCGGGTAGCGTTGTCGGCAAGCCTTCGACGGGAGGCAGCGAGGGAACCGGTTCGATCGGCTGTGCGGGTGGGGTCGGCTCAGCCGGAGTGGCTGCGATGACCGGCGGGGGCTCGATAGCTCCCATCCGCCGCAGCACCATCGACTGCCGCCGGCGCAGCCGCGCGGTGACGTGCGCGGGATTCATGACGCGTGGGTTTGCGATCGACGCGGCCAGGAGCGCCGCCTCCGACGGCGACACAGCCGCGGCGGATTTCCCGAAGTAAGTCCGTGCGGCCGCTTCCGCGCCGTATATTCCATCGCCCCACTCGATGACATTGAGGTAGAGCTCGAGAATCCGCTGCTTGCTGAGCTCCGCTTCCAGCCGGCGTGCGATCAGCAGTTCGCGCAGCTTTCGAACGGGATTCTTTGACGGCGACAGGTACAGATTCTTCGCCAGCTGTTGCGTGATGGTGCTGGCTCCGCGCGCAAACTCTCCGCGTTCCAGGTTGACCTCGACGGATTCCTTGATCTGCTCGTAATCGAGACCGTCGTGCTCCCAGAACTTCGCATCCTCGGTCAGCAGCACGGCTCGAACGAGGTTCGGCGAGAGGCGGGAGTACGACACCCATTGGTGCACGCGGCGCGGCTGGACGCCGCGCTGGCGCGCGTCGCGTGCCCTCAGCTCCATAAACGCCGTCGTCATTGGGTTGGTCGTGTGCAGCTGGCGGACGTCCGGCAGCGTCAGGAAGACGTAACCGCCGTAGACGAAGAACATCGCCAGCAGCACGACGAGCGCCCGCCAGGCGCGGCGCGCGAATTTGCGCATCTCACCTGATTATCGGTCCTTCTCCCGGTCGCGAGAGCTTAATGGCGAACGGACGGGCCGCCGCGGGAGGCCGTCACCGCTGTACCCAAAGCGGAGAGGAAGAGGTCGACGTTCGCGCGTGTCGAGCCAGCGCCCATGAGGCCGACGCGCCAGATACGGCCCGCGAGTGGACCAAGGCCCGCGCCGATCTCAATGCCGTACTTGTCCAGCAGGTGGCGCCGGACGCCCGCTTCGTTGACGCCGTCCGGGACGCGCACGGCATTCAGCGTCCACAGACGCTCCTTTTCGGGTGGCAGCAGCGTGAGACCGAGGGTCGAGAGACCCTCGACGAGCGCGTTGTGGTTCTGCTCATGCCTGGTGTGCCGCGCGTCGAGCCCTTCTTCTTCCACGATGGCGAGCGCTTCGTGCAGAGCCAGGATCAAGGGCGCCGAGATGGTGTGGTGATACTTACGCCGCAGCCAGTAATCCTCGAGTAGCCCGATATCGAGATAGAAGCTGCGGCAAAAGACGCGGCGCGTCAAGGCGGCGGCGGAGAACGTGATCGGCGCGAGCCCTGAAGGGGCCCCGAGGCCCTTCTGCGAACAGCTGTAGCAAACGGCCGTGCCCCACGTGCTGACATTTACAGGCATCGCGCCGAGCGACGTCACCGCATCCACGATCACGATCGAACCATGCCGCTGTGCGATGCCAGCGATGTCATCGACCGGGTTGAGTACGCCGGTGGACGTCTCCGCCTGGACGATCCCGACGAGATCGGCCGGGCGTCGGCGCAAAGCGTCCTCGACGCGGGCGGGATCGCAGGCGCGACCCCATTCCACCTCGATACGTTCGACCTCAGCGCCATGACGCTCGAGGATCTGTGCGAGGCGATCACCGAAGTACCCTGTGACGACGACCGTCGCCTTGGTCCCCGGCTCTGCGAGGTTCGCCACTGCGGCTTCCATTCCGGACGTGCCAGTGCCCGAGATCGCCAGTGTCAGCGCATCCGGCGCCGCGCGAAACGTCGAGGCGAGCCGTGCGCGCAGCGAGTCGAGCACCTCGAGCAGATAGGGATCGAGGTGACTCAACACCGGCGACGACAGCGCGCGCATCACACGTTCGCTGACCGGGCTGGGGCCGGGACCGAGAAGCAGGCGTTGCGGGACGGTCACAGGAATTCCCGCAGACTCGACAGCGCTCCCTCAATCGTCCGGACGGCCTCGACAGGTGCGGCATGCAGCGGCGGCCGGGGCGGTCCGCCGACGTATCCGGCGAGCTGGAGCGCTGCCTTGAGGCCTGGAACGCCGAATCCGGTGGTGACCGCCGACGCAATCGGGATCAACCGCCGCTGGAGATCCCGCGCCGTCGCATGGTCGCCGGCGTTGAACGCGTCGAACAGCTGCACGCACAGGCGCGGAACGATGCAGGCGGCTGCCAGGATGCCGCCGCGAACTCCCAGGCACAACGCCGCGTAGAAGCTCGGCGCCGATCCGGCCAACACGGCGAAGTCGTGGCCGGACGCCGCATCGAGGTAAGCAGCGATCTCGCTGGCATCCGTGCTCGTCTCCTTGATGCCGGCGATGTTTGCGTGACCGGCAAGCCGCGCGATCGCATCTGGCGTGAAAGTGACGCCGGTCACCGCCGGATAGTTGTAGAGAATGACGGGCGCCCGCACCGCGTCGGCAACGGCAGCGTAGTGCGCGACGAATGCCTCGGGCGTCATCCGCGGCTTGAAGAACGAAGGCGTGCGGACGAGCACGGCGTCCGCGCCGAGCGCCGCGGCACGGCGTGACGCGTCGATCGTGGCCCGTGTGCTCTCACGGCCGGTGCCGACGAGGAAGAGACGGTCGCGTGGCACTGCGTCACGTGCGGCGGCGATCACCGCATCCGATTCCGACTCGGCGAGCAGCGGCGCTTCGCCGTTGGTGCCGAGCGCGACGATGCCGCGAAGGTCTGCACGCATCCAGCGGGCGACGTTGGAGCGGATTGCCGCCGTATCGACCTCGCCGTCCGCATCGAACGGCGTCGCGATGGGAGGGAAAACGCCCGACAGGTTCACGCGCGGAGCGTACCGGCGCGCTGGGGGTGTGTCAACCGGATGAACTCGTAGTCCCGCCCATGAGGGCTGTGGCGGCTGTCGTCCAGCCCTTCAGGGTTGCGGCCGCATCTTACGAATCGACGTTCAGCCCCCACCGCCGGCGCTTGAGGAACAGTCCCTTACGGGAAATCCCCAGCAGCCTGGCGGCTTCTTCAACACGTCCCTTAGCGCGCTGAAGTGCCGCCTGCACCATCATCCGTTCGAGGTAATCCACCGCCTGCGGCAGCGGCTGATCGAGCGGTATGTGCAGTTCGGAATCGGGCGCGGCTGCCGAAGGGATCGTGCGCCGCGTCGCCTGAATCTCGGCGGACAGGTGGGCGGAGGTGAGCGCGGCGTCCGGTTCGGCCATGGCGACCATGCGGTTCACTTCATTCGAGAGCTGGCGGATGTTGCCGGGCCAGGTGTAGAGCACCAGGTACTCGAGCGCTTCGTCGCTGAGTGTCAGGCGTCCCTTCCGCTGCTGCTCCCCGTACCGGCGGACGTAGTGTTCCACCAGTGCGGGGATCTCTTCGCGCCGCTCGCGCAGGGGAGGCATGCGGAGCCGGACGACGTTCAGCCGGTAATAGAGGTCCTCGCGGAAGCGTCCCTGGGCGACCAGCTGCTCGAGATTCGCGTTGGTCGCAGCGATGACACGCACGTCCACCTTGATGGGGTGCGGTTCGCCGAGCGGGTGGATCTCGTGCGTCTCGAGAAAGCGAAGCAGCTTCGGCTGCAGGTCGATCGGCATATCCGCGATTTCGTCCAGGAACAGCGTGCCCCCTTCGGACGAGCGGATGACGCCGGTGAAGGAGGTGTCGGCGCCGGTGAACGCGCCGCGGCGATACCCGAACAGCTGGCTCTCGAGCATGTCGCGAGGGACCGCGGTGCAGTTGAACGGCAGCATGATCCTGTCGGCGCGGTCGGAGGCGCCGTGGATCGTGCGCGCCAGCATCTCCTTGCCCGTGCCGGTTTCGCCCGTGAGCAGGACCGTGAGGGGGGTCGGGCCGATGCGGCGGGCGACGCGGACGATCTCGGCGATCGGCTCGGCTACCCAGATGCAGTCGGGATCGCCGTCGAGCGCGTCGGCGGGCCACAGCGCGGCACGCTGTTTCTCCTCGCGTCGGTAGCGGTCGAGGGTCACCGCGGTGGTGACCAGCTTCCTGATCGCGACAAACGCGCAGCGCTTCTCCAGGTCATCGGGCAACGCAGCGACAATCTGGAGCGTTTCGTCCCGATAGGTGCCGCATTCGATGGCCGCGATGGGATCGACTTTTCTGGCGGTCTGGAGGGCCTGCCGCTCGTCCCAGCCGCGGGTCTCGACGACGCGGAGGGAGCGCTCCGTGCGCGCGACGAGCGCCATCGAGTCGACGCAGCGCGCATCCTCGAGCACCGCCAAGGCTTCGGCCGCGAGAATCTGCGGATGCGCCGCGAACTCCAACAGCGCCACCGCGCTATCGAGATCCGGGGCAGACAACAACGGGGGATGTTTTCTGGCTATGACATCAGCGTCGTTTTCCGCAGCACGATCACCCAGCCCCTTGTAACAACGGATGGCCCGCGTAATATGTGCCGTTGCTTTCTGTGGAGCCCCCAACTGGGC
>JACDCA010000685.1 GCA_013694635.1 Acidobacteriota bacterium
CAGCGGCGGAACGATGCCGAACGTGATGTTGGTCGGCTGGTAATGTTTCGGATCGGCGTGTGAGACGTAATAGGCCAGCGCGCCGATGGCCGTCGCCCGCGGCGGAGTGGAGGGTTCCCGTCCGTCCGCGATTGCGGCGGCATTCCGTCCGGCAATGAGTCCGGACGCCGCCGACTCGACGTAGCCTTCCACACCGGAAATCTGCCCGGCAAAAAACAGGTCGTCGCGCCCGCGCACCTGCCACGTCTCGCGCAACACTGTCGGACCATTGATGTACGTGTTGCGATGGATCATCCCGTAGCGGACGAACTCCGCGTTTTCGAGCCCCGGGATCAGGCGCAGCACGCGCGCCTGCTCGCCCCACTTCATCTGGGTCTGAAATCCGACGAGGCTGTAGTGCGACGCAGCCAGATTGTCCTGACGGAGCTGGACGATCGCGTACGCTTCGCGTCCGGTCCGCGGATCGACCAGGCCGACGGGTTTCATCGGTCCGAACCGCAGCGTATCCACCCCGCGTGACGCCATGACCTCGATCGGCAGGCATCCTTCGAAAAACTTCGCGCCGTCGAACTCGTGCAGCGGCGCTTTCTCCGCCGCCATCAGCGCCGCGTAGAAGGTGGCGTACTCGTCCGCGGTGAACGGGCAGTTCAGGTAATCCCCTTCGCCGTCATCGACGCCGCACGCGTCTGGCGCCGGCCCGGAAAAGGGGACAGTCACCTTTTTTTTGTCCGTTTCTGCAAAAAGGTGGCTGTCCCCTTTTTCGTCTCCAAAAAGGTGGCTGTCCCCTTTTCGGAGACTCCGGCCCCAGCGCGACGCGCGAAAGACCCTGGAGCGATCCACCGATTCGGCGAGGACGATGGGGCTGATGGCGTCGTAGAAATAGAGGTGGTCGCTGCCAACGAGAGCAGCGATCTCGCGCGACAGCGCGTCGGACGTCAGGGGCCCGGTGGCGATGATGAGCGGGCCGTCGAGGCCGGTGGGGATCTGCTGAATCTCTTCGCGACGGATCGTGATCAGCGGGTGCGATGAAACCGCGCGCGTGACTTCCTCCGCGAACCGGTCGCGATCCACCGCGAGCGCGGCACCGGCGGGAACGCGCGCGAGGTCCGCGGCCGCCATCACGACGGAGCCGAGCCGGCGCATCTCCTCTTTCAGAAGACCGACGGCGTTATCGAGCTTGTCACCGCGGAAGGAATTGCTGCAGACCAGTTCAGCGAGCCGGTCCGTCTTATGGACGGCCGTCGGCCGCACCGGACGCATCTCGTGGATCGTGACTGGGACGCCGAGCGAAGCGGCCTGCCACGCCGCTTCGCTTCCGGCGAGTCCGCCCCCAATGACATGAATCATGTCACCCGGTCGTGCAGGGTCTCAGGCTTCAACCGTTGCCAGCTCCTCGCTGCGCACGTACGAGCACTCGTCGTTGTTGCACACCAGCTGCCGGCCGTTCTTCTTGGTGACCTTCTCGACGAGGTACGGCGCACCGCAATCGGGGCACTTCTCCGCCAGCGGACGATTCCACAGCGTGAAATCACAGTCGGGATAATTCGCACAGCCGAAAAACACCTTCCCGCGCCGGGACTTGCGTTCGACGATGTCGCCGCCGTCTTTGGGGCAGAGGACGCCGGTGGACTTCTGCTTCACGTACTTGCAGTTCGGATAATTCGTGCACGCCGTGAATTCACCGAAGCGCCCCTGCTTGATCACAAGGTTCGATTCGCACTTCGGACATTTCTCGTCGAGGATCTGATCCGGCTTCGCCGCGGTCATGCCCTGCATGGTGGCAATGATCTTTCTCGTTGTCTTGCAGTCGGGATAGCCGGTGCAGGCGAGGAACTGACCGAACCGGCCGCGCTTGAGGGCCATCGGCTTGCCGCAGTTCTCGCACGCTTCCTCAATGGCGCCTTCGCCTTCGGCTCCGGCTTCGGGCGTCTCGAGCTCGCGGGTGTTTTCGCAGTCGGGATACCCGCTGCACGCGAGAAACAACCCGAACTTCCCCGCCTTCATCACCATCGGCTTGCCGCACTTGTCGCAGTCGACGGCGGGATCCGGCGGAACGCCCTCCTTGAAGTTGGGCATCAGCTTCTTTGCCGTCTCGAGATCCTTCTTGAACTTCTTGTAGAAGTTCTTGAGGGTGGACTCGTAGTTCTCCGTCCCTTCCTCGATCTTGTCGAGGTCTTCCTCGAGCTCGCGTGTGTAGCTCACTTCGAGGATGTCGTCGAAGGCCGGGCTCAGCAGCCGGTCCACGAGCACCCGTCCGAGAATGGTGGGCTTGAAACGCCCTTCGATCTTGTTCACGTACTCGCGCGCCTGGATCACCGTAATGATCGACGCATAGGTGCTCGGACGGCCGATGCCGTTCTCTTCCATCGCCTTCACGAGCGTCGATTCGCTGTAGCGTGCCGGCGGCTGCGTGAACTTCTGCTCCGGCTTGAGCTCCTTCAGGTCGAGACGGTCACCTTCCGCGAGGACGGGCAGCACACCCGAACCTTCCTCGTCTTCGGCGCTCACCGCGTCCGGCCCGGCCCCCTCGGTGCGCACTTCGGCCACGTCGCGCTCGTAGACTGCCGTCCACCCGGCAAACTTCGGCACGGAGCCCTTGACGCGGAACAGATAGTTCTCGGCCGTGACGTCGACCGTCGTGTCGTCGAAGATCGCGGGAAGCATCTGCGAGGCTACGAAGCGGTTCCAGATCAGGCGATAGAGGTAGTACTGGTCCGCCGTGAGATGGGCCCGCACCGTCCCTGGATCCCACTGCATCGAGGTCGGACGAATGGCTTCGTGCGCATCCTGCGCGTCTTTCTTCGTCTTGTAGAAGTTCGGCTTCTCGGGCACGTAGTCGGGACCAAATTTCCGCCCGACATGTTCGCGGACGTCCGTGATGGCCTCTTCCGAGACGCGCGTCGAATCGGTTCGCATGTAGGTGATGAGACCCACGGCCCCTTCACCCGGCAGCTCGATCCCCTCGTAGAGCTGCTGCGCGATCATCATCGTCTTCTTGACCGGAAAGCGGGACGCCTGCTGCAGCCTGGACGTGATGTACGGCGGCAGCGCATGCTTCTTGCGCTCCTTCGTCGTGACGGAGCTGACGATCCAGCTCGCCGAGCGAAGGTCTGAAAGGACCTTGTCGGCTTCTTCCTGATTACCGACCTTGATGTTGGCGCCGTCCCGCTTCAGCAGTCGCGCATCGAACTCAGGCGGGACCCGTCCGGCCAGACGCGCGGTGATGTTCCAGTATTCCTCGGCGATGAATGCTTCGATCTCGCGCTCGCGGTCGCAGACGAGTTTGAGCGCGACCGACTGCACGCGGCCGGCGCTGAGACCACGGCGAACCTTGTCCCAGAGCAGCGGACTGATCTTGTAACCGACCAGACGATCGAGCACGCGCCGCGCCTGCTGCGCGTCGACCATCTGTTTGTTGATGGTGGTCGGATGTTCGAGCGCCGCGAGCACACCCTTCTTGGTGATCTCGTTGAACATCAGCCGGCGGATCTTCTTCTTGTTGCCGCTGCCGAGCTCTTCGGCCAGGTGCCAGCCGATGGCTTCTCCCTCGCGATCGGGGTCGGTTGCGATGAAGATCTCGTCGGCTTCTTTAGCGCCGTCCTTCAGTTCCTTCAAGACCTTCTTGCGGCTCGCGATGACTTCGTACGAAGGCTCGAAGCCCTCGTCCACGTCGACGCCCAGCTTACTTTTTGGCAGATCGCGGACGTGCCCCATCGAGGCCACGACCTTGTAGTTCCTGCCGAGATATTTGTTGATGGTTTTCGCCTTTGCAGGCGACTCCACCACGACCAGTGCCTTTGCCATAACCTCTGACCCGTTACTGAACCCGTGTTGAACCGTTATTGAACCCGCGTTGCACCGTGTTGCACCGTGGCTTACGTTACCAGAACACGCCGATCAGACCTCGTGAGGCGACGCGCGGCGGATGAATCTGCCGCCGGACGCCGTCTCCACATGCCCGAGCAGCTCCAACTCCATGAGGCGCGGGAGCAGTTTCGATGCTGCCGTGCCGGTGGCCTCGACGAGGTCGTCGAGGCGGTACCCTTCGCCCGCTTCCATCCTGGCCAGTAAAGGATCTTCCTGCAGCGGGTTGCGAGACTTGCCTGCGGTTATCTGAGGGAGACGCCAGCCGAGCTCCTCAAGAATATCGTCCGCAGTCTCCACGACCTTTGCGCCGTCCTTGAGGAGGCTATGCGATCCGCGGTTCCGGCCGCTCAGGATGCTGCCCGGGACGGCCATCACATCCCGGCCCTGCCGGAGGGCGCAGGCGGCGGTGATGAGCGAGCCGCTGCTCTCAGAGGCTTCGACCACCACGGTGCCCAACGAGATCCCACTGATGATCCGGTTCCGGAGCGGAAAATGCTCCGCCAGCGGTGGACCGCCTGGGCCTAACTCGCTCAGAAGGAGCCCTTTATCGACAATCCTGTCGGCGAGATGTTCGTGTTCGGCCGGGTAGATGCGATCGATGCCAGACCCGAGGACGGCCACCGTCTCACCGCCTGCCTCCACGCACCCCGCGTGGGCGGCGGAGTCGACCCCTCGGGCGAGACCGCTGACTACCACAATACCGCGTTCCGCCAGCTCAGCAGCCAATCTCCGTCCCACCTGGAGGGCATACGGCGTGGCCGCACGGGATCCGATGATCGCCACCGCTGGTTTGAGGGCCGCCTCGATCTGTCCTCGTGCCCAGAGCACCGGGGGCGGATCGTCGATGCATGACAGCAGCGCCGGATAGTGCGCGTCGAACCACGGAATAGCGGTCATTCCTCGCAAGGGAGCTTCACGGAGCGCCCATTCGGCGGTCTCCCTGGCCGATCGCGCCAATGGACCTGCGTCGCCGGGAGAAAGCCCCAGTGCCTCCAGGACAAGGTCCAGGGTTACCGTGAATCCCGAGTGACGGAGAGTCTTGAAAACGGCCGCCGCCTTCAGGCGGGATACCCCCAGCATGGAGGTAGCGACGGCGGTGACGAGATCCATGGGCGCCTCCTGCTGCGGACGCAGCAGCTCCGGGCCCGGCCTCTCGTGTCCTCATTATAAGGACGGTCTGTCACCTCCCGCAACGCGCTTACGCAGAATGTCGACGTCTCTTTGAGTTCGCGAGCGGCCTTCCACCAAAACGCTGGCGATTCCGCGCGGGCCCGGTGGTACGTGCATTGCTCGACAATACCCTCTTATGGGACGGGAAATCAGTTGCGGCTTGTGGGACGCGTCGCTATAGTGTTCGAATTACGGATGTATTTTTCGGCGTCGGTGGTGCTCGCGGCGCTCCTGGCCTTCCCGTTACCGGCCCTGGCGGACGCTCGCTCTGATGCGAAAGCGCAGGTCGAGTTCGGGATAAAAGTCGCGCAGAACGGCCTCTGGAAAGAAGCGACCTACCGCTGGGAGAAGGCGGTTCAACTCGATTCGACCTACGCGGAGGCGTGGAACAACCTCGCCATCGGCTACGAACACCAGGGGCGTTTCGACGAAGCGGAAAAGGCCTACCAGAACGCGCTGAAGCTCGATCCGAAGAACGTCTCCATCCGGCAGAACTACGATCTCTTCAAAGAAATCAATGACCGCACGAAGCGCCGCCGCGATCGCTAGTCTCGCGTTTCTGTGCGCGAGCGGGTGCACCAATTTCTACGAGGTGCCGATCGAAACGCCGATCCAGGCGAAGCTCGATGTGTCCGCGTTCCGGCGCGTACTGATCGCCGGCTTCATCTCCGGCGGCACAGACGATGTGGATGCGAACCTCGAGACGGTACGGCTGCTTCGCAGCCAGCTTCGCAGCAAGACGAATCTGCGCGTGATCGAAGCCGAAGTGCTGCCGCTCGTGGAGCTCGCGGGAGAGCAGGCGGCGAAGACAGCCGCGGAGCCGGCGACGCTCCCGGCCGCTGGCGAGATCCCTGGCGCGCAGCCCGCGACGCCCGCGACGGCACCAGACGACACGAGAAAGCCCGAAGACAGGAAGCAGGAGACGCCGGTTCGCTCAAAGAAGGACCTCGAGAAATTCGACCGGATCTTCGCCGACGCCGCGTTCTGGAAAAAGCTCGGCGAAGAATACGAGAGTCCGCTCATCGTGACCGGGACGATCATGTTCACGCCGCACCAGACCGCCGGCTTCGTGAACGTCAACCGCGAAGTGTACGACCAGCTCGGTCGGCGACAGGTCATGCAGTCGCGCGTCTACCAGGAGCGCAAGGGCTTCATCCTCGAACCGAAGTTCGTCTTCATCGACGGGCGCACCGGCGCAACCCTGCACTCCGAGAGCTACCGCCGCGAGATCCTGTATCCATCCGCGCAGAGCACACCGGCGCTGGCGAGTTATTTCGAGCTGATGGATCAGCTGATCCCCGATTTCCTCGGTGCGCTGAGCACCCAGAAAATACGCGGCACCCGCATCCTGCTGAGATAGTCGCCGGCTTGGCCGGAGCCAGTCCGCCGTGTTACCCTAATACCTTTGCGTTGAGTGACTAACGGCCTTCTGTAGAGGCGACGTCGGGCTTGGCCCGCCCGTAGCCTTGGCGGAGCGGCCCGGGGGTGTGAAATGTTCGCAATCATTCAAAGCGGCGGGCGCCAGATCAAGGTCACGCCGGGAACCGTGGTCACCGTCGACCGCATCAAGGCCGAGGCTGGCACCGAAGTGACGATCGACAAGGTTCTCTTCCTCGAAAAGGAGGGGGGCGAGTTGTTCGCCGGCGCGCCGTTCGTACCCAACGTGAAAGTCACCGGTGTGGTGGACGGCGAAGAGCGCGGTCCCAAAATCCGGGTCTTCAAGAAGAAGCGCCGCAAGGGCATGCGCAACACCAAGGGGCACCGCAGCACCTACACGCGCGTGCGAATCACGGGCATCGAAGTCTAAGACCAATGGCTACAAAAAAAGGACAAGGCAGTTCACGAAACGGCCGCGACAGCAATTCCCAGCGGCTGGGCGTCAAGCGCCACGACGGGAACCTCGTGGCCGGCGGCTCGATCCTCGTCCGCCAGCGCGGCCGCAGGTTTCGTCCGGGTTTGAACGTGGGTCTCGGCAAGGACGACACGCT
>JACDCA010000392.1 GCA_013694635.1 Acidobacteriota bacterium
CATCACGCCGTGGAACTTCCCGGTAGCGATTCCGGTGTGGAAGATGGCGCCCGCGCTGGTCTCGGGCAACACCGTCGTCTTCAAGCCCGCAAGCCTGACGCCGCTTACCGCGGCGCTGGTGGTCGAAGTGTTCGAGGAGTGTGGCATCCCCCCGGGCGTGCTCAACCTGGTCTTCGGCGGCGGCCGCGAGGTGGGCGACACCATCGTGAAGCACCCCGCCATCCAGGGGGTGTCGTTCACCGGGTCCAACGACGTCGGCACAGGGTTGTACTCCGCAGCCGCCGCGCGCGGCATCAAGTGCCAATGCGAAATGGGGGGGAAGAATCCAATCGTCGTCCTGGCCGATGCGGATCTCGACCTCGCCGTAGAGAGCACGATCCAGGGGGCGTTCGGATCGACCGGCCAGCGATGCACGGCGACCAGCCGCGCCGTCGTGGAGCAGTCCATCGCCAACGAATTCGTCGAACGCCTGCACGCGCGGGCGGCTTCGCTCGTCGTCGGCAACGGCATGGATCCAGCGACCAACGTCGGGCCGTCGGTTGACGACAAGCAGCTCGACACGGTGCTCGAATACATCGGCATCGCGCAATCAGAAGGAGCGCGGCTGGTCACCGGCGGCGCCAGGCTGAAGGAGGGAGCCCTCGACAGGGGGTTCTTCGTTGCGCCGACGATCTTCGACGATGTGGACGCCAACATGCGCGTCGCGCAGGAAGAGATCTTCGGGCCCGTCCTGTCGGTGATCCGCGCCGCCGATACGCGGTCCGCGCTCGAGATCGCCAACGGCGTCCGCTTCGGGCTCTCCGCGTCGGTCTACACGAACGACGTCGCCTCCATGTTCCGGTTCGTCGATCAGCTCGACGCGGGGATCATCCACGTGAACTCCCCCACCGTCGGCGGCGAGGCCCATATTCCGTTCGGCGGGATGAAGGCGACCGGCGTCGGCCTCCGCGAAATGGGCAGCGTGGCGATTGATTTCTATACCGAGTTGAAAGTCGTTTACGTCGATTACACCGGGGGGAAACGGACCGGGAATCTGTATTAGGGAGCAGCCATGCCGAAATATGTCATCGAACGCCACATTCCAGGGGCGGGGGCTTTCTCCGCGGACCAACTCCGCGGCGTTGCCCAGAAGTCGAACAAAGTGTTGTCAGCGCTCGGTCCGCGAATTCAGTGGGTGCACAGCTATGTCACCGGCGACATCATTTATTGCGTTTACATCGCTCCAAACGAAGAGATGATCCGCGAGCATGCCACGCGCGGCGGCTTCCCTGCCGACCGGATATCCGAAGTGAAGAACATCTTCGATCCGACATCGGCGGAACACGCGGCCCGGGACGCTGCCGGAGCGTGACGTGTCGCTGCTGATCACCAACGGCCGCGTCATCACCGCCACCGACGATTACGTCGCCGACGTGTACTGCGACAACGGCGTGGTCCAGGCTATCGGCACGGACCTGCCCGCTCATCGATTCCAGGCCGACCGGACGATCGACGCATCAGGAAAGTACGTCATTCCCGGAGGCATCGACGTCCACACGCACCTGAACATGCCGTTTGGCGGCACGACGTCAGCCGACGATTTCGAGTCCGGCACGATCGCCGCGGCGTTCGGCGGCACCACCAGCATCGTCGACTTCGCGATCCAGTACCGCGGCCATACGATGCGGCATGCGCTCGACGACTGGCGGAAGCGCGCCGACGGCAAGGCGGTGATCGACTACGGCTTCCACATGATCGTCACCGAGCTCGAGGACGCGGGGCTTGGCGAGATGGACCGCCTGGTCCGCGACGAAGGGATCACCAGCTTCAAGCTGTTCATGGCGTATCCCGGTGTGTTCATGGTGGACGATGCGACGATCTTCCGGGCGTTGCGCCGCACGGGGGAGAACGGCGGCCTGGTGTGCATGCACGCCGAGAACGGCGGGGTGATCGACGAGCTCGTCAAGGAAGCGCTGCGGAAGGGAGAAACGGCACCGAAGTACCACGCGCTGACGCGGCCGCCAACGGCGGAGGGAGAAGCGACCGGGCGCGCGATCGCGCTCGCCGAAATGGCGCGCGTGCCGATCTACATCGTCCATCTGTCGGCCGCTCACGCGCTCGACAAGGTAAAGCAGGCGCGCAACATGGGCCTTCCCGCGTACGCCGAAACCTGTCCGCAGTACCTCTTCCTCTCGTACGACAACTACGAGGAGCCAGGGTTCGACGGCGCGAAGTACGTGATGTCCCCCCCGCTGCGCGAGAAATGGCACCAGGACGTCCTCTGGAAAGGGCTCGCGAAAAACGACCTGCAGGTGATCTCGACGGACCACTGCCCCTTCTGCATGGCGGAACAGAAGGAGCTCGGGAAGGACGACTTCAGCAAGATCCCGAACGGGGCGCCTGGCATCGAAACACGCCTGACACTCGTCCACGACGGCGGCGTCCGGCCGGGGCGCATCTCGATGAACCGGTTTGTCGAGCTGTGCTCGACAACGCCGGCGAAAATGTTCGGCCTCTTCCCGCGCAAGGGCACGATCGCCGTGGGCAGCGACGCCGACATCGTCGTCTTCGATCCGAACAAGTCAGCGATGCTCGGCGTGAAAACGCTGCACATGAAGGTCGATTACAACCCCTACGAAGGCCGGACTGTTCACGGTTCGCCGTCTGAAGTCATCTGCGGCGGCCAGGTTGTTATCGAGGGGGAGAAGTTCGTCGGGAAAAAAGGGGCCGGCCGGTTTCTCCAGCGCGGCCCCAGTCAAGCGCCGGCGGGGTTATAGCGATTTTTTCTCAGGAAACAGCGTGACCTTGACCATGTTCTGCGGGTTCAAATACCGCTTCGCGGCGTCCTGGATCATCGCCGGCGTCAACTTGTTGTAGAACTCCTCGAGCGAGAACAGCGTCGCGAGATCCTCGCCGGACTGATATCTCGACGACAGCTGCGTGAGGAGGTAGTTGTTCTGCTTCCTGTTCGTTTCGAGATCCCGCAACAGTTTTTCCTTCGCGTCAGTCATCTGCTTGTCGGTCGGGCCCGCAGTCTTGAGGAGCTCCACCTGCTGGAGCGCCGCCTTGACGAGTTCCTCCGTCCGCTCCGGGGCGCTGCTGAAGCTGATGTTCACCGAGAATTCCGGCACGGGAATCGGGAGATAACCCGCCGCAGTGGTCACGCCGTACGTGCCGCCGAGGCTCTCCCTCAGCGTCTCGTGCAGCCGCGACTGGAGTACTTCCGCCATCGCCCGGATCGCCACCCGCTCCGTCTGGTTGTGCGTGAATGGACCGGTAAATACGATGGCCGCGCGGCTCTGCGGCTCCAGGCCTTTCTCTACACGTTTTTCGATGACCCCCTTCGCGTAGCGGACGCCGGTGTCTTTCCACGACTCCTTGCGTCCGGTCGAGGGGAGCGAGCCGAGGTAGCGCTCCACGAGCGGTTTCATCTCCTCGGTCTTGAAGCTGCCGACGAACACGAACGTGAAGTCGCCCGCATCGGCGAAGCGGTCTTTGTAGAACGCCATGGACTTATCGAGGTTCAGCTGGTCCACAGATTCGGGTGTGAGCGGCCGCGCTCTGAGATGGTTCTGTCTGAGAGACGTGGAGAGGGCCTCATTGAAGAGAAACGCCGGATTCGATCGCTGGTTGGCAAGGTTCGACTTCATCTGCCCCTGGAATGCGCTGAACGCCGCCGGATCCGATCGCGGCTGCGTGAATCGCAGATGGATCAACTGGAACATCGTCTCGAGATCCTTCTTCGACGATGCGCCATTGAGTCCTTCCTCGTAATCGCTGATGAAGGCGGAAGCCGTCGCGGTCTTTCCAGTCATCTTTTTCCGCAGTTCGATCGCACTCAGCCGGCCGATGCCGCCGACCCCGACGACCGTCGAGGCGCTGCTGGCCGGCACATAGTCGGCGTCGCTGGCAAGCGACGACCCACCGTAGCTGGTGGCGCGGAAGATGATTTCGTCCTCGCGGAAGTCGGTCGGCTTCAGCACCACCTTCACGCCGTTCGACAGCTGCCACTCGGTGATGCCGTAGGCATCTTTCGTGGTGGTTTTCGTGATCGAACCGGGCGATGGCAGCGGATCCAGCAGCGGAGCGTCGTCCACGGTATCGACGTAAGCGGTGATGTTCTTTCCAGCCAGCGACGCCATCACGCTCGACAGCTTCGACTCGTCCGGCACCGCAAAGCCCGTTTTCTCAGGCGCACTCACGGTAATGACGCGGTTGCGATCGGGCACCCAGTTCTTTGCCAGCGCATTCACTTCGGCGAGGGTGATCTCCGGTAGAAAGCGACGGTGCAACTCGTACTCGTAAACGATGCCCGGGACAGGTTCACGGTCGGTGATGTGGCGCACCAGCTCCCCTGCAATCGCGGCAGCCGGCGTGTTCTCTTTCTCCTTCACCGACCGCTCGAGACTGGCCACGATGTTCAGCTTGACGCGCTCGAGCTCTCCCGTGGTGAAGCCGAAGCGCGCTGCACGCTCGGCCTCGGTGAACACCGCGTCGAACGCCTTCTCGATCGCGTCACCCTTGACCCCCGCGCTCAGCGTGGAGACTTCCTTGCTGCGAACGAAACCTCCACGGCTCCCTCCCGCGCCGACGATCGGTGAGTCGGGCTTCTGCGCAAGCTCTGAAAACCGCGCACCGATCATGCTGCTGTAGAGCCGCTCCACAATCTGCTGGCGGTACGCGCCGACCGTGCGCGGATCCCGAACATCGATCTTGCTGTAGATGGAAATGCTGGCCGAGGTCGCTTCCTTATCCGTGGCAATCGCGTAGAGCGTACCTGGATGATCGGGCACCGGGTACACCGGACGGGGCTTCATCCCCTTCGGGGCTGGAATCCCCTCGAAATGCGCCTTGATCATCTTTTCCACCGCCGCGGGATCGAAATCGCCGACCGCAATTACCGTCATCAGGTCCGGCCGGTACCAGTCGGTGTAGAACTGCCTCAGGCGATCGTGCTTGAAGTTGTCGATCACATCCATCGTCCCGATCGGGATGCGCTCCGCGTAACGTGAGCCCTTCAGAAGGATGGGCAGCTGTTTGTCCTGCATCCGTGCGCCGGCGCCGCGGCGTATCCGCCACTCCTCCTTGATGACGCCTCTCTCCTTGTCGATTTCGACCGGACCGAAGCTCTGTCCGTGTGCCCAGTCCTCGAGGATCAGGAACGCCCGATCCATGACTTCCGGTTTCGCGGTCGGCACTTGCAGCATGTAAACGGTCTCATCGAAGCTCGTCGACGCGTTGATGCTCGGACCGAAGCGCATGCCGAGCGACTCGAGGAAGGCAACCGTCTCCTGCTTCGGGAAGTGCTTCGTCCCGTTGAACGCCATGTGCTCGACGAAATGGGCCAGACCCTGCTGGTCGGCCTCTTCGACGATCGAGCCGACATCGACGACCAGCCGCAGTTCCGCGCGCTTCTCCGGCCGCTTGGTCGTCCGGATGAAGTACCGCAGCCCGTTCGGGAATTTGCCGGTCGTGATCGTGGGGTCGAGCGGGATCTGCTGCGTGAGCGCCGCAGTTTGAGGAGCGGCGGCCGCCGGTGCCTGTGCTGATGCGGCACCAGAGAACGCAGCGATGCACAACGTGACCAGCGACAACAAGCCGCGACGCTCGAGAACTCTCATGACGCCCTTCCGGGGAATACGATGGTTAGCGGGAAGAGCGGGGATTATACAATGCCGCCACCCGATGACCCCCAACGGCGCGCCCAATCAGGTCGAACACCCGGACGGACGGGTCGAGCTCTCGGATACGTCGCGGATCGAGCGCAGCCCCCTCTATAACGAAGACCTGGCGCCCGTGCCGATCGCGAAACGCACCTGGACGACCTACAACTACGCGGCGCTGTGGATCAGCATGGCGCATTGCATCCCGACCTACATGCTCTCAGCCGGGTTGATGGCGGCGGGCATGAGCTGGGCGCAGGCGCTCTTAACCGTCGCGCTCGGCAACACGATCGTCCTGATCCCGATCCTCCTCAATTCGCATCCCGGAACGAAGTACGGCATCCCATTCCCCGTCTTCGCGCGAGCCGCGTACGGGACGATGGGTTCGAACCTGCCCGCGCTGATGCGCGCGCTGGTCGCATGTGGCTGGTTCGGCATCCAGGCCTGGATCGGCGGCGAAGCGCTGCATACGTTTTTCTCCAGTGTCATCCCGGGCTGGCAGACCCTGCTCGGCGCCGGCTTCCAGGGGCACACGACGACGGAATGGGTGTCGTTCATGCTGTTCTGGGGCCTGAACATCGGGATCATTTACAAAGGCATGGACCTTCTGCGCGCCGTCGAGAACTGGGCGGCGCCGTTCGTTCTCGTCATGACCGCGCTGCTGCTCGCGTGGGCCGTCTATGAAGCCAACGGATTCGGGCCGCTGCTCTCACAGCCAGGGAAGTTCCAGACACTCGGTGAGTTCATGCCGGTGTTCGTCCCGTCGCTGACGGCGATGGTCGGCTACTGGGCGACGCTGTCGCTCAATATGCCCGACTTTACGCGGTTCGGGCGGAGCCAGCGCGAGCAGGTGATCGGGCAGGTAGTCGCGTTGCCGACGACGATGTTCCTGTTTGCCGCGATGGGCGTCCTCATCACCAGTGCGACGACGATCATCTACGGAGAGGTGATCTGGGACCCCATCAAGTTGATCGGACGTTTCAGCCAGCCGCTGGTGATTGCCATCTCCATGTTCACTGCGGTCGTGGCCACGCTGGCGGTCAACATCGCGGCCAACGTCGTCTCGCCGGCCAACGACTTCGCCAACGCCTTTCCCAAGTTGATCAAGTTCAGCACGGGTGGCCTGATCACCGGCATCCTCGGATTTCTCATTCAGCCATGGCGCCTGCTGGCTGATCCCAGCGGATACATCTTCAACTGGCTCGTCGGATACTCCGGTGGCCTGGGGTCGATCGCGGGAGTGCTGATCGCGGATTACTGGATCGTCCGGCGCCGGCAGCTCGCGCTCGAGGATCTGTATCTCGCGGACGGGCGGTACGGGCGGTGGAACGCCGCCGGCATCATTGCGACGCTGGCCGGGTGCGCGATCGCATGGGTGGGCCTGGTCTTCCCGCCCATGCGTCCGCTCTATGACTACGCCTGGTTCGTCGGGTTCGCGGTCGGCGCCGGCGTTTATCTGACCCTGGCGCGTCGCCAGGGGGCCTGACCCCGGATCGCGTAACCAACTGGTAAATCGCTGCGGCCTTCAGTTGAAGGACGCAGTGACCACGTCATCTTGTGGTCGGCAGCCAGAAGCCTGCACTCGTGCACACGCCTTTGATTAGGTGGTTGCTGGCCCAGGGATCCGGCGTCGTACACCGGCTGGGCGGCGGGGCCGTCGGTGCAGGGGCGGGCGGCGGCGCTGGGGCCGGCACGCTGCACACCATGCCAGGCGGCAGCCATCCACCATTGCAGCACGTGCCTCCGCCCATCGCGACAAATGGATCACCGCCCACGCACGCGGCGCCGGAACTCGACCCCCCGGATGGTGGCGGGGTCGTTGGCGGCGGTGGCGTTGTCGGCGGCGGTGGCACCGTCGATACTGGCGCAAAGCTGCACACCATGCCCGGCGGCAACCAGCCGCCATTGCAGCACCTGCCTCCGCCCATCGCGGCAAATGGATCTCCGCCCACGCACGCGGCGCCGGAACTCGACCCCCCGGATGGTGGCGGGGTCGTTGGCGGCGGGGGCGTTGTCGGCGTGGGCGTTGTC
>JACDCA010000447.1 GCA_013694635.1 Acidobacteriota bacterium
GAGCAAGGGGTGGCCCGCGATCGCCGCCGGCGACTCGACGCTGATCCTTGCGCCGACCGGCAGCGGCAAGACGTTGACCGCCTTTCTGTGGTGCATCAACCGTGTCATGTTCGAGCCTCCTCCTGAAACGAAGCGGCGGTGCCGCGTCGTTTACATCTCCCCGCTGAAGGCGCTCGCCGTTGACATCGAACGCAACCTCCGCGCGCCGCTGGCCGGCATTGCGCACCGGGCGGCCGCGCGGGGGGATCGATTTCATCCTCCGGTCATTTCCATCAGAACCGGAGACACGCCCGCCGTTGAACGCGCGCGCTTCATGCGTGAGCCGGCCGACATCCTCATCACCACACCCGAGTCGCTCTACCTGCTCCTCACCTCGAATGCCCGCGACGCCCTCCGAGCGGTCGATACGGTCATCGTCGACGAGATCCACGCGCTGGTGCCGACCAAACGCGGCGCGCACCTCGCGCTGTCGCTCGAACGGCTGCAGGCGCTGCGGGACGGCGATCGCTCGATCCAGCGGATCGGACTGTCCGCGACGCAGCGGCCCCTCGACGAAGTTGCCAGGTTTCTCGGGGGGACGTACGCCCAGGGTCCGAAGGGCTTGCCCCCCGAAGCCTTGGCGAAGGCGGGTGCGGAGGGTGCGGGGGCGATTCACGACGAGTTCAGTACTCAAGGAGGTGTGACGCCGCGCTACCGGCCCGTTACGATCGTGGACACGTCGGAGAAGAAGAAGCTCGAGCTACGCATTGAAGTTCCGGTCGAGGACATGGCAAAGATCGGGCAGGCGGAAGAGATCCCCAGCGGGCCTGCGTCGCAGGGGCCGAAGCGGACGTCGATCTGGACGGCGATCCACCCGCGGCTCCTCGAGCTCATTCGCGCGCATCGGTCGACGCTGATCTTCGTCAACAGCCGGCGCATCGCCGAGCGGCTCGCCGCCGCGCTGAACGAGCTGGCCGGCGAGGTGCTCGTGCGGTCGCATCACGGATCGCTGGCGCGCCCGCAGCGAATCGAGGTCGAGGACGGCCTCAAGGCCGGCCACATCCGCGGCCTCGTGGCCACCTCCTCGCTGGAGCTCGGGATCGACATGGGCGCGATCGATCTCGTCGTGCAGATCGAAGCCCCGCCATCAGTCGCGAGCGGCATGCAGCGCATCGGCCGCGCCGGCCACACGATCGGCGCCGCCAGCCGCGGCGTCATCGTTCCCAAGTATCGCGGCGACCTCATTGCCTGCGCCGCGGTCGCGCGTGCAATGCACGAGGCGCGCGTCGAATCGAGCCGGTATCCGCGCAATCCACTTGACGTCCTGGCGCAACAGATCGTCGCGATGGTCTCGATGGATCCGTGGAACGTCGAGGAGCTCTTTTCGACGCTGCGGTCCGCCGCCCCCTTCGCCGAGTTGAGCCGGTCCGTTTTCGAAGGCGTCCTCGACATGCTGTCGGGACGCTATCCGTCCGATGACTTCGCTGACCTGCGTCCGCGCATCACGTGGGATCGTCTGAACGGCACGCTGACGGCACGCGAAGGCGCGAAGCGTGTGGCGGTAATCAACGGCGGCACGATACCGGACCGGGGCCTGTATGGCGTGTTCCTCGTCGGCGAACGCGGGCCCGGCGCGCGCGTCGGCGAGCTCGACGAGGAGATGGTCTTCGAGAGCCGCGTCGGCGAGACGTTCCTCCTCGGCGCTTCGACGTGGCGGATCGAGGAGATCACGCACGACCGCGTCCTCGTGTCGCCGGCTCCCGGGGAACCAGGCAAGATGCCGTTCTGGAAGGCGGATGCGGCCGGACGTCCGCTCGAGCTGGGACGCCACATCGGCGAGCTCATTCGCACGCTGCGCGCCCTCCCGGCCGGAGCTGCACTCACACGCCTGGTCACCCATCACGATCTGGACCAGCAGGCCGCGGAAAACCTGCTGCGTTATTTGAACGACCAGGTCGTCGCGGCCGGCGCGGCGCCGGACGACCGGACAATCCTGATCGAACGCACGCGCGACGAACTGGGCGACTGGCGGATCTGCGTCCTGTCGCCATTCGGCGGCCGCATTCATGCGCCCTGGGCGATGGCGGTGGTCGAACGCGCCCGGGCCCACGCCGACCTCGACGTCGAAACGATGTGGGCTGACGATGGGTTCGTCGTCCGGTTTCCGGAGACGGAGGAGCCGCCCGATCCCGCGCTGATGGTGCCGTCGTCGGAAGAAGTCGAGGCGCTGGTGCTCCGGCAGTTGGGCGGCACGGCGCTGTTCGCCGCAAAGTTCAGGGAAGCCGCGGCCCGCGCGTTGCTGCTGCCGAAACGAAGGCCGGGCGGACGCAGCCCGTTGTGGCAGCAGCGGAAGCGCGCGGCGGATCTGCTTGCGGTGGCGTCCCGGTTCGGCTCGTTCCCGATGCTGCTGGAAACCTATCGCGAATGTCTTCGCGACGTGTTCGACATGCCAGCGCTCGTCGACACGCTGCGGCGGATCGAACAGCGGCAGATCAAGACCGTCACGGTGGATTCGACGATTCCGTCGCCGTTTGCCTCTTCCCTGCTCTTTGCCTATGTCGCCAACTACATCTACGACGGCGACGCGCCGCTTGCCGAGCGGCGCGCACAGGCGCTGTCGATCGACCAGGCGCAGCTGCGCGAGCTGCTCGGGGACGTCGAGCTTCGTGAGCTGCTCGACGCTGATGCGCTCGCCGAAGTCGAAGCGCAGGTGCAACAGCTCGACCCGGCGTACCACGCGCGGTCGGTGGATGGCGTCCACGATCTGCTGCTTCACCTCGGCGATCTGACGCCCGCGGAAATCGCGGCCCGCGGCCGCGTCGACGCAACAATGGCGATCGAGGAGCTCGGACGGGCTCGGCGCATCATCACCGTGAACATCGCCGGCCAGTCGCGCGTGCTGCCGGTCGAGTACGCCGGCCGCTATCGCGACGCGCTTGGCGTCCCCTTGCCCCCGGGGCTTCCCGATTCGCTATTGCAGCCGTCGCCAACCGCGGGGTCGGATCTCGCCAGGCGTTATGCGCGAACGCACGGGCCGTTCACCACCGCGGAGTTTGCCGCGCGGTACGGTCTCGGTCACGCCACGGCAGACGGGCTGCTGAAAGACCTGCATTCTGCCGGGCGTCTGCTCGAGGGGGAGTTCCGGCCGGGGGGGTCGGGGCGCGAGTGGTGTGATCCGGAGATCCTGCAGTCCGTGCGACGCCGCTCGCTCGCGCGGCTGCGCAAACAGGTCGAACCGGTCGAACCGCACGTCTTCGTGCGGCTGCTCACGAGCTGGCAGGGTCTCGTGCGAAGACGCTCCGGATTGGATGCCCTGCTGGACGCCATCGAGCACCTCCAGGGCGTCCCGCTGCCGGCGACGGTCTTCGAATCCGAAATCCTTGCCGCGCGCGTCGCGAACTACCAGCCGTCGGACCTGGACGCACTGTGCGCCGCCGGCGAAGTCGTCTGGCGCGGCGTGGAGCCGCTCGGCGACCGCGACGGACGGCTGGCCCTCTATCTCACCGACCACTTCGGCCGCCTCGCCGGGCCTGCGGACCCGGGGACCCTCCTCCGCCAAGGCTGCGGCGGGCAAGCCCAGGGACCTGAGAGCTTCTCCGACCGCGAACGGGCGATCGTGGAGCATCTCGGTTCCGTCGGCGCGTCCTTCTTCGGTGCGATCCATGACGCGACCGGCGGCGGATATCCCGGCGAGACCGTCGAGGCGATCTGGAACCTCGTGTGGAAGGGAGTCGTCACCAACGACACGTTTCATGCGCTTCGCGCGTTCACCCGTGCGCCCGAACGGCGCGCGCGGAAGGTGAAGACGGCTGGACGGTCGTTCCGCAGCCGTCGGGCCTCTCCACCGTCTGCCGAGGGGCGCTGGTCTCTCGTCTCCGATCGCATCGGCGCGCGGGTCTCATTGACGGAATGGTCCGCGGCCGTCGCGCAGCAGCTTCTCTCACGCTACGGCGTGCTGACGAGGGAGGTCGCTGGTGCGGAAGGGATCTACGGCGGATTCAGCGCGGTCTACAAGGTTCTCAAGGCAATGGAAGATGCCGGACGGATCCGCCGGGGCTATTTCGTCGCGGAGGTTGGTGCGACGCAGTTCGCGCTGCCGGCGGCGCTCGAGTTGATGCGATCGCTGCGCGAAAACCCGGACGAACCTGAAACCATCGTGCTCTCGGCCACCGATCCTGCCAATCCATACGGCACGATGCTCAAGTGGCCGGGGCTGGTGCGCGGGGAAGGGCCGGTGGACGGAAGCGTTTCCGCGGAAGGCGTGGGGCGGGGTGCAACGAGGACGGTCGGCTCACAGGTGATCTTCGTCAATGGGGTGCTGGCCGCCTATATTCCGCGCGGCGGGCGACAGCTGCTGGCTTATGCGCCGGACGATGAGCCGGAGCGATCGGCGATCGCACGGCCTCTGTCGACGCGCCTCGCATCCATCGCGCGCGGAGAAGACGGCCGTGCAGGCTTGATGATCTCGGAAATCAACGGCGTGCCTGCCGCGGAGCACCTGTTGGCGCCGTTCCTCCTCGACGCCGGCTTCTACGCGTCCGCAATGGGATTGATGGTCAGACGACTTGCGACCCCTGATCGCTCATCGCTCATCGCTGATTATGAGGACCGATCCTCGATCGCGAATCGAGGATCGCAATAATCCGGGATGCGGGATCCGGGATCGGTTTGTGGATCGGCGATCAGAGATCAGGGATTCGATGCCTGAAGGCGACACCATCTTCCGCGCCGCCCGTGCTCTGAACCGCGCTCTCGCCGGAAACGCGGTCGTACGGTTCGAGTCCGTTCTCCCTCACCTGACGCGCGTGCATGACGACGAGCCGATTACCGGGCGCACCGTGACGAGCGTCAAGTCCGTGGGCAAACATATCCTGATGGAATTCACCGGGGGGCTCCTCCTCCGGACACACATGCGCATGAATGGCAGCTGGCACATCTACCGGCCTGGTGAAAGCTGGCAGCGCCCGCGCCTCTCCATGCGCGTCGTCGTCGGCACCGAAGACTTCGTTGCGGTTGGGTTCGATATCCCGGTGGCGGAAATGATCAAGGAGAAGGACCTGCGTCGCCACGAGGAACTGCGAAAGCTGGGGCCGGATCTTCTAGCGGAACGTTTCGACGCCGCGGGTGCGGAGCTTCGCATCCGGGCGCGCGGTGCCAGCGAGATTGGCGACGTACTTCTCAACCAGCGCGTGCTTGCCGGGATCGGCAATGTCTACAAATCGGAGGTGCTCTTCGCCTGCGGCGTCGATCCGTTTGCCAGAGTCGAATGGTTGACCCGCGACGAGATCTCGTGCCTGGTGTCGACCGCGCGCCGGTTTCTCAGGGCCAACGTCTCCGACAACCTGGCCGCTATGACGACCTACACGGGCTTTCGCCGCACGACGCGGCGTTCCGATCCGAAAGAACGCTTGTGGGTGTACGGCCGTGCCGGGGCCCCCTGCCGGAAGTGCGCCACGCCGGTGAGCATCCGCGCGCAGGGACGGGATGCGAGACTCACCTACTGGTGCAGAGCATGTCAACCCTCGAGGTCCTGACCTGGATCGCGCTTGCGGTCGGAGCAGCAGCGTCCGCGGCGGCGCTGTGGGGCTACTACGGCGTCCTGCCCGGATGGCTCACAGGGCCGGAGATCTGCAGGCTGGAACACGGCGGCTGCGCCGTCCTGTTCAGGACATCCAGAGCCGCCTTGCTCGGCGTACCGAACGCCTCGCTGGGCATTGCGCTGTATGCCCTGCTTGCGGCGGGACTGGCAACGGCGTGGCCCGCCTGGATGCTTCTGCTCATGGTCCTGCCTGCGGTCGCCATGAGCGCGTTCCTCGGGTGGAGCCTGCTGTCGCGAAATCTTCAGTGCCGCATTTGCTGGGCTGGTCACTTCGCGAATTTCGCGCTGTTGCTCCTGCTGGCGGTCAGAGCTTGATTCGTGTCAAGGCGTCACATCCCACGGTCGCTCCCACGGCCGGAGCGAGCGCTGACCGGCGAGTAAAGGAAGCTCCTGGCGCTGCAGCTCGAGAAGAATCCGGACCTTTTCATGGAGAGGCTGTCGGGCTCGTTGCCGATGCCACTCCCGCTTGCGTGCGAGCAACATTAGGACATCCTCGGGAATAGTGTCAGGCATCGCCCGGGACCTCGACATGGATGCCGTGCGCGTCCAGAAGTGCGCGCAGGCGCGGACGGTCGACGGTCGCCGTCTGGAGAAGCATCCACGCGCGTTCCCGTCGCCTCGCACCGCCTGCCTGAAACGCCAGCGCGATCAAATGCTCGGGATCGACTACCCGAACAGGTACCCCTTCGTACTCGTGCACCCATGCCGTGTGAATTGCAGCGATGACCAGCGCGTTGTAGGCGGGCAGGATTTGAACCGGAACACCGTGAACGAGCACGTGTTCCGCCTCGACCGTGAAGCCCTGGGACTCGGCCCAGCGGTACACAGGCGCCAGAGAGACGAGCGGCGCCTGATCGCCGGGCAGAAGTGCGAATACGTCAATATCGTAGGTGCGGGTTGGCTCCGCATAGAAGAGGACCGCTGTAGCACCCCCGATGGCGTAGTCAGTGACGACACCCTCGTCACTCATCTGCTCCAGGACCCGAAAAACGTCTGCCAGCGATCGCACGCGTCAATTCTACGCGTGTCGTATTGATCATCGCCCTCGCTGCCGCACGACGAGGCGGACGACCCCGTGGGGACCGATCACGCTCTCGTAGTAAATGCGGGGGTTCGCGGAGCGGACCGTGGCCGGGGATCCGGCGGTGCCCAGCGGGACGATGTTCGCACTCGGAGACTGCTGCTGCGCCGTATCGACTGTGGGCGTAGCCGGCGTCTCGGGGACGCGGCTGGCAACGTAGTCGGGCACTGCGGCATTTGCGCCGTGGATCGGGCACCGCTCTGACGGAACCGCCCCGATCGGAAAGATATCCTCGTACACATGATTGCGAGGGCGCGGTGGAGCAACCGCCGCAACGATGGGGAGGCCGTACTCGTCGAACTGTCCTGTCGTGGCGACAGGCGTTTCTTCCAGCAGGTGCTCTTCACGGCAGGATGGAGTCGCGCGCGCGCCGCTCAGCGCGCAGATCGCGACTTTCTCGAGGTCCGAGGGCATCTCGTACCAGTCCGGCTGGTGTCCTGCCGTCGCCGCTCGCATGAATGACGCCCACGCAGGCACCGCGATGGTCCCGCCGAAGCCGCGCGACGCGATGGGCGCGGGACGGTCGAACCCGAACCATACGCCGGTGATCAGGTGAGGCGTATAGCCGATGAACCACGCGTCTGAATAATCGTCGGTGGTGCCGGTTTTCCCGGCCGCCGGCAGCCTGAAACCGGACGCGCGTGCACCGGTGGCGGTGCCGCCCGAAATGACGTCGGACAGCATGCTCGACATCATGTACGCCGTCCCCTCGCTGAGCGCCCGCGTGTGATTCTCGTCCTGGAAGAACAGCGGAACGCCGTCGGCATCCTCGACGCGCGTAAACAGGCGCGGCAGCGAGGCGATACCCCGGTTCGCAAAGGCGGTGTAGGCGCCGGTCAGCTCCATCAGCGTCACCTCGCCGGTGCCGAGAGCGAGCGATGGAACCATCGGCAGCGGTGACGCGATCCCCAGCCGCTGCGCGTAGTGAATCGTCGCGCTCGCCCCCACCTGCTGCATCAACTGCGCGGCCGCCCGGTTGCTCGACACTTTTAGCGCACGACGCACCGTGTACTCAGAGGCCTCGTGTTCCCCCCCGGGGATCCATGCCGGACCATACGAAGTAATCGGTGTGTCGAGATCCCTCAACATCGTCCCCGGGGTATATCCACGCTCCAAGGCCGCTGCGAAGACGATCGGCTTGAATGCGGACCCCGCCTGCCGGCGCGCCTGGGTGGCTCGGTTGAAGCTGCTTTCACCGAAGTCGCGTCCCCCGACCAGTGCGACGACATCACCGTTGGCCGGATCCATCGCAATCAGGCTGCCCTGCAGGTCCTTCGCCCGCCGACCCTTCGTCAATTGCGCGAGACGGGTCGCGATCGACTGCTCCGCCAGGCGCTGCAGCTTCGGGTCGTAGGTCGAATACACGCGCAGACCGCCGCGCAGGACGCGGTCGTTGCCGAAGCGCGCGACGAGCTGGCGGCGAAGCTCCTCCTCGAAGTACTGCCCGGTGGAAGTCGCCACGCCCGTCACCGCGGGATTCTGCACCGAGCGGCGCAATCCGCTCGGGATAGGACTCGCAACCGCCAGCCGGAATCCTTCGTCCGTCAGCCGGCGCTGATCGCGCATCAGCCGCAACACCAGGTCGCGGCGCGCGACAGCCTTCGTCGGCGAGACGCGCGGTGCGTAGGTCGACGGCGACCGGACGATGGCCGCGAGCAGGGCGGCCTCGTGGGCCTCGAGGTCCATTGCCGGCTTCCCGAAATATCCGCGTGACGCTGCTTCGACACCGTAGAAACCCTCGCCGAAATAGACGGCGTTCAGATAGCCCTCCAGGATGTCCTTCTTCGAATACCGTTGTTCGAGGCGCGCGGCAATCATCGCCTCTCGAATCTTGCGGTCGAAGGTGCGGCGCTGCGAGAGTCCGGAGGACGCGCGCGCCAGCTGCTGCGTAATCGTGCTGCCCCCTTCGACGATCCGTCGCGCGCGGAGGTTGTTCTTCGCGGCGGCAGCGATCCGCAGCGGATCCAGGCCGTGATGGGAGTAAAACCGCTGGTCCTCTACCGCGAGGATCGCGTCGACCATCTTCGGCGACACGCGATTCAGCGGGATGTCGATCCGTTGCTCGACGAAAAACGTGAATGCCGGCTTTCCTTCCCGGTCATAGACGATGGTGGATTGTGATTGCGGAGTCAGCTCTGCCAGGGCCGACGCGTGGTCGAGTTCGGCCGCGATGCCATAGATCGCCGCGCCGGCACGCCACGCTGCGGCTGAGCCCGTCGCAGCCAGAACGAAGATTGTGACAACCACGATGGCGCGTCGCATGGCCCCTCCGGGGCCCTATTCAGCAACGCGAGTGCCACGCGGAATCCGGGTAAATACACGAAATCTTTCGAGTTAGGTAGTCCTGAGGGGGTCGACAGCGGTAAGCAGGCGGCCTGAAGGGCTGGGCTACGGCGCCGTGTGGAATCGCATTACACAAATTGCTCCTGATCTCCTGGCCTCCTGTGATCTACATCCGGACTCGCGCAGGCTTCGAGTAGATGTTGAACCCGTTCGCCCGCGCGAAGCCGATCAGCGTGATGCCGGCCTCCTCGGCAAGATCGATGGCGAGACTCGATGGCGCCGAGACTGCGCACACGATCTCGATCCCCGCGAGCCAGGCCTTCTGGACGATCTCGTACGACGCGCGGCCGCTCACCGCGAGCGTGTGCCCGGTCAGCGGCAGCCGACCATCGAGCACGTTGCGGCGTCCCTCGAGTAGTGCCGGCAGTGTCGCGGCCGCCTCGCCGAGCAGAAAAACGCTGACGACGTTGTGCCCGTCTGGATGGTCCGGATGCCGGCAATGTTCGACAGCACCGAGATCGTCTGCGGATCCAATCAATCCTTCGGCGAGCAGAAATCCTGCTGCGAGATGGCGATCAGCGCCAGGCGTCCGCATGATCACCGCGAAGGGGCGATCGTGCAGACGAATTTCCAGCGGCTCCTCGACAGCGGCGACGTCCGCCTGTTCGACCGCGTTGGTGCCGGTGACGCGGAGCACGCGCAGCATCCGCCGCGGCGAGAGCGAATCTCGCCGCTCGCTGCCGCGAGTCAGTTCCGCCGCAGCCCCTTCAGCTGATCGAGGTTGACGTTGCCGCCGCTCAGGACGGCCACGACTCTCGCTCCTGCCGGCGCGGCGAGGAGATGATGAAGTAATGCGGCCACCGGGCCGCGGCGGCTCCCTCGACCACGAGCTTCGTGTGTGCCATCGTCCACAAGGCCCCGACCGACGACGACATCTCGCGGGGGGTATTCACGGCCGGCGGGGATACCCCGTTTGCGAATGTAGTACTCGCCGATCCGCACGGACGCAGGGCTCGACTCGTTGATGACGACGGCGACATTCTCGGCAGACTGGGCATAGCCCGGTGCGGCTGTCGCCAGCGCGACGAAAATTGAGATGAGCACCAACAGGTACCGCGAGCGGAGAGTCACCATTTGGGGTTTCCATGACCGTCGAACGATCCATCTTACTAGGCTCCGGGACGCGCGCGCAGGGCGGCGTGGAGGTGCGCGCAGGTCATCTATAGGGCGTCAAAAGTCTGCCGATAGTGCGTCCAAAGTCTGCGCCTACGGCGACTTCGGAGGGTTATTGGTGACAAGAATATACAAAAACGCACCGAATTTTTTGTGTATTCGCGACTAAGCCACCCGGCAGTCGTGTTGCTAATCAATGGGTAGGATCGTCACTAGTGTTGCCTCGAATCTAAGCCGAGGGCCGGGTGGCAGGACGAACGAGCAGGGGGGGCGTACCACTAATGTCAAGGAAACTACTCTTCACGGCCGCGGCCGTTGTATTTGGGGTAACGGTGGGTGTGCAGAAGGCCGAGGCCGCACCGATCTCGTGCGGGGCGTCGGTGACGCTGGCAACCCTGCTGGCCACCGCTGACGGGTGTGAGATCGGGGACAAGATCTACGACTTCTCGGCTTACTACAGCGGCACTCCCCAGAACCAACTCCCGGGTCCGATCGACGCAAGTCTGATAAACGTGGCATTCGACATGCCATCCGCTGGTCAGTACCGTATGCTCATCAATCCGCAGGGCAACGTGGCGTGGACCAGTCCATTTACCCTGGAATGGACGGTGCAAGTCACTAACGTGAATAATCACATCTTTGCTGCCAGCGGTCAGATGGACACAGCCGGTACGGCATCGAGCGATGCGGTCGATTTCAATGTGACCGGCCGGAACACGTTCAATCAAAGTCTGATCGGGGTAAATCTGATCCCGGGCTCTGGTACTCAGGCGGTGACCTTCGGTCTTGTCAAGGAAACGTTCATCGAGAGCTCGGCTCACTTTGAACCGGTTTACCCCGATGGCAACGGCGTCGGGTCGAACGGTCTGTATGCGATCGAGCAGAACTTGCAGCAGACAGCAATCGGTCTGCAGGCAGCAATCGTCGCCACGCCGGAGCCCGGTTCACTTCTGCTCCTCGGGACCGGCTTCCTGGGGTGGGGCGTTGCGCTCCGCCGGCGCGTCAAGGTTCACGCTCGCGGCTAGCAGGGTACAGGCCAAGCCCCTTGGCGCTGCCGACCGCACGGCTTCGAACGCGGCTGACTTCGTCAGCCGCGTTTTTGTTGAATGCCAGTTTGTCTTCTAATGAGCTGACTAAAGTCTCTATAAATCCCCAAATACGCCTCCTGAGT
>JACDCA010000477.1 GCA_013694635.1 Acidobacteriota bacterium
CGCCGGCGCCGCCCGCTCCGCCGGCGGAGGAACCCGAGCTGGTTGAAGAAGGGGGCGGGTCCCTGGCATCGGTTGCCAAGGCGGCGTCGATGAAAGCCGAACGCGCCGCGATCGAGCACACGCTCCGCCAGGTGCACTGGAACCGCCGGAAGGCCGCCCAGATCCTCGGCGTCAGCTACAAGACGCTGCTCAACAAGATCAAGGAATGCGGGATCAGCAGGGCCTCCTGATGCCAGCCTCACAGCTCTTCGAAAAGATCCGAACCCGTACTGCACGCACCGGCGTCGTCGGGCTGGGGTATGTCGGCCTGCCGCTCGCCGTGGGGTTCGCGAAGGCTGGTTTCCATACGACCGGTATCGATCTCGACCGGCGGAAGGTGCAGTCGATCGCCGAAGGGCGTTCGTACATTCCTGACGTCGCGACCGCGGACGTCGCCAAACTGCACCAGGCCGGCACGCTTCGCGCGACCACCGACTTCTCGGTCGTGCGGGAGCTCGACACGATCAACATCTGTGTGCCGACGCCGCTCCGCAAGACCAAGGATCCGGACATGTCCTACATCGTCTCGGCCGTCGAGGCGATCGCGGAGCACCTGCACCCCGGGATGCTGATCGTCCTGGAATCGACGACGTATCCGGGTACGACCGAGGAGGTGGTGCAGCCGCTGCTCGAAGCGACCCAGCTCAAAGCGGGCCGGGAATTTTTCCTTGCGTTTTCGCCCGAGCGCGTCGACCCCGGGAATCCGACGTTCCAGACCCACAACGTACCGAAAGTCGTCGGCGGGCTCACGCCGGTGTGCTCGCAGCTGGCCGCAGCCCTCTACGGCACGGCCATCCAGACGATCGTGCCAGTGAGCTCCACGCGCGTCGCCGAAATGGTCAAGCTGCTCGAGAACACGTTCAGGGCGGTGAACATCGGGCTCGTCAACGAGCTCGCGCTGATGTGCGACCGGATGAACATCGACGTCTGGGAAGTGGTCGAGGCCGCCCGGACGAAACCCTTCGGCTTCATGGCGTTCTATCCCGGCCCCGGGTTGGGCGGCCACTGCATCCCGATCGATCCCTTCTATCTGTCGTGGAAGGCGAAGCAGAGCGGCTTCGATCCCCGCTTCATCGAGCTGGCGGGGCACATCAACGGCGGGATGCCGCATTACGTCGTCGACAAGATCGTCGATGCGCTCAACACGCGGCGCAAGGCGGTGAACGGCGCGAAGATCCTGCTCGCGGGCGTCGCGTACAAGCGGGAGATCGACGACATCCGCGAGTCGCCGGCGCTCGACATCCTGGGGCTCTTACACGCGAAGGGTGCACGCGTCGCCTACGCGGACCCGTTCGTCCCCTCGATCGCGGCGCGCGAATGGCCGGGCGCGTACGACCTGCAGGCGGTCGGCCTCGATCGCGGCAACCTCGCGGAGTATGACTGCGTCGTCATCGTGACCGAGCACAAGGCGTTCGACTACGACGCACTCGTCGCGGAAGCAGACCTCATCGTAGACACCAGGAACGCCATCAAGAAACCGTACCCGCACGTGTTCAGGCTCGGCGGGGGGAAGCCGACCGACCCCGTGATCGCCGTCGTTCCCTAGATCTGCAGGAATCGCGTCGTCTCGCGCCAGATGCCGTCGAGACTGGCCGCGAGCTGGTGGTCATCGTCGAGCATCTGCAGCTCGACGTTCGGCCGCGAGGCCGCCCACTGTTCCACGGCCGCAGGGCTCACGGCGGTGTCGCGCCGTCCCTGAAAGATCAGGATGGGCAGGTCGAGGCGCGCGTCCACACACTCGTACTCGCACGCATCGGTGTAGAGCGCGTAGTCAACCGGAATCATCCGCCCATAGCCGTAGTGAAAGACGTTCAGTTCTCCTGATGTCTCCCACTGCTCCAGACCGCGGTCTCCGAGCTCGCGCAACCGGTTGCCGCTGAAGTCGAGCGCCGGTGCAAGCAGCACCATGCGCGCGACCCTGCCCGGGCGTGCGAGCGCGCTTTGCACGGCGACGAATCCGCCAAGGCTCGATCCGATGAGCACGATCGGTTCGTCCACGGCGTCATCGATCAACCTGGTGACCTGCCCGAGCATCCGTGTGATTGTCAGCGTTGAGAAGTCGGGCTGGTTGAAATCCGGCGAATGGAGCGTGATGCCATGCTCGGAGAACTTCGCGGCCAGGAAGGCCCTCTTAGTGGACTGCGGCGACGACGCGAACCCGTGGAGGTAGAGAATCACAGTCTGGTCTTGCAATTCGGTCGGCAGCGGCACTGGATGTGGCCTGGACCGTCGGTCATGTAGTCGTACAGGAGCTCTTCACCCTTCCGGATGTTCCTGGCGGCGATGATCCAGATCTGGTCGCCGAGCACGAGGGTGTAGCAGTTCGGCGTGCAGGAGTGATTGATGAAGCGCGCGATGTTGCCGCCCACGGCGGCGTCGCGAACGGAGAGGCGATTGAGCTTGAAACACCAGATGTGGCCCTTCTTCAGGTACCGATCCTCGCGTTTCAGGCTTTCCTTGTTCGGGATCTTCTCACCATCGTAGGTGACGATCCGCTTGTTCTTGTTGATTGGTTCGGTGGAGAAGACGCCCCACCCCTGGATTGTGGACTTCCGCCGTTCGATCATGAATCGCCAATTGTCACCAATCGGCGGCGGCTTTACCAGTAGCGAACGCGGCCGGTGTCGACGTGGACGAAATTCGACGACGGGTAGTAGCCCACGCCTCCGAGCTTCAGCGACCGTGCGGCCGCGCGGAGGTTGTCCAATCTGACGCCGGGAAGCCGGAGGTCGATCGCCTTGCCGACCATGTGCAGGCTCTGCGACGCCACGCCGGTCTGGGTGCCGCCCCGCGCCCGCAGCAGCTGGTTCGTTTCGGGCGCGCGGTACCCGGAGATGATATGAAACGGCTGGTCGGTCTCGAGCGTGCCACGCAGTTCGTGCAGCAGGTCGAGCGCCTGTGGATCGATGTCCTTCACCCTGTTCGTGCGGAAGTCGCGCAGCAGGACGTTGATGGCCTTCAGCGCCTCGGGCTCGTACTTGCCGTCGCAGCAATACGTCGCCTTGAGCCGCTCGCCCGTGTGGGTGTGGAGGAACGACAGCGTACGAACCGGCGCCTTTGCCCGCGCACCGGCGGCCACCGTTGGCGACGCCGCAAACGCGCGTATGGGAGAGATCGCCGCGGCGGCGGCCACCGCGCCGTACGCCAAAAACCCTCGTCGATGGAGCGCGTGCCGAGTCTGCCCGTTCTGGTCCATGCGCGTAGACTCCCCCAACGCAGCCCTGCCGGGGCCGCGATCAGATTCAATTTCAGGATTGGATTATTGAAGCACAACGCGCTGCAGAGATCAAGCTGAGCCGCACCGGTAACCCGCGATCGGCCAACATGTTACGGTGGAGCTCGGCGTCGTCAGATGAGGTGTCCTGCTATACTGGCCATCGATGGCCACGCTCGCATCCTTCGATATCACGTCGACCGTCGATCTTCAGGAGGTCGACAACGCGGTGAATCAGGCAAACAAGGAGATCGCCCAGCGCTACGACTTCAAGGGATCGCGCGCCGCGATCGACCTGAATCGAGCCGAGAACACCATCACGCTCACCGCCGACGACGACTACAAGATGACGGCTCTCTGGGACATCCTGCAGGGCCGGCTCGTCCGCCGCGGGGTGCCCACGAAGAACCTTACCCCTGGCGATATCGAGCGTGCCGCGAATGACACCGTCAGGCGCGTCGTCGCGCTCCAGCAGGGGATCCCGACCGAAGCCGCCAAAGAGATCGTCAAATTCCTCAAGGAACGGAAATTGAAAAAGGTCCAGGCGGCGATTCAGGCGGACCAGGTCCGGGTCTCCTCGGCGTCGAAGGACGACCTGCAGGAGGCGATGAGACAGCTGCGCGAGCACGACTTTGGCGTCGCCCTGCAATTCGGCAACTATCGGGGGTGACTATGCCGCCCATTTTTGTGACGCTGGCGGCGCTCGTTCTGGCCGCGGCCTGCCACACCGGCAGAGCCAGGGGGCCATCTGCCGATTCGCCCGCAGCCGCCAGGCCCGAAGCCAATTCGGCGGCAGACACCGAGGCGCTCGCCGGCTTCGTAACACAGTTGAAGGGATACGCCGAGCTGCACAACAAGCTGGAGAAGATGCTCCCGCCCGTGCCGAACGAAACGACTCCCGAGGTGATGGACAAGCACCAGCGCGCGCTGGCGCAACTCCTCGAGCAGAACCGCAAGCAAGCCAAGCGCGGCGACCTGTTCACGCCTGCCGGCGAGCGTGCGATCAGGCGAATTCTCGACGAGGTTTTCTCCGGGCCGGACGGCGCACAGTTCAAGTCGACGATCATGGATGAGAACCCCTCGACGGTGAAGCTCGCTATCAACGGCCGCCATTCCGATGACGTGCCTCTCTCGACCATGCCCGCGCAGCTACTGGCACGCCTGCCCAGGCTGCCGGAGGAGCTCGAGTACCGGTTCATCGGACCGCGCCTGATCCTGCTCGACGCCCACTCCCATACCGTGGCCGACTACATCGAAAACATCCTGCCCCAGTAACGTCGACACGATGCACATCCGAGGACGGCTGAAAGTACTCCTGCTCGCCGCAGCGCTCGCGGGGGGGTGTATCGCACAGTCGACGCGCGGTTCCGTCGCCGTCGACGCATCCGCAGGCCAGAAGCCGACGACGCCGGCGGCAGCGGAAACGCCGATGCCGAACCGGCCTGACTCGTTGAAGTTTGCCGTGCTGGGCGACTTCGGGACCGGTTCGCGAGGTCAGCTCCAGATGGCGGCGGAGATGGCGCGCGTGCACGAGCGCTTCCCGTTCGAGTTCGTCATCACGGTTGGCGACAACCTCTACGGGTCGGAGCGGGCGCAGGATTTCACACAGAAATTCGAGATCCCTTACAAGCCGCTGCTCGACCGCGGCGTCAAGTTCTACGCCACGCTCGGCAATCACGACTCACGGGACCAGACCCATTACAAGCTGTTCAACATGGAGGGGAAGCCGTATTACACGATGAAACCCTCGAAGCAGAACGTCAAGTTCGTCGCGCTCGAAACGACGTACCTCGTGCCGGAACAGCTTAAGTGGGCGGAGCAGGAACTGGAAGGCTCGAGGGAGGACTGGAAGATCGCGTACTTCCATCACCCACCCTATTCGTCGGGGAATCGCCACGGCTCCGACGCCACCATTCGATCGCCGCTCGAGCCGATGTTCGTCAAACACAACGTCAGCGTCGTGTTCACCGGCCACGATCACTTCTACGAGCGCGTCAGGCCGCAACAGGGGATCGTCTATTTCGTTGTCGGTGCGGGCGGGCAATTGCGCAGCGGCAACATCATGCGGGCATCCGCCCTGACAGCCAAGGGCTTCGACACCGACTACAGTTTTCTGATTGCGGAGATCAGCGGCGACGAAATGTTCTTCAACGCGATTGCGCGCAGCGGCGCGGTGGTCGACTCCGGCGTCATCACGCGGCGGAAGTAGCGTCGGTTTTTCCGCTCGCCGATTTCCAGTCTGCCTCGAAGATCGACTGCATCCGGCGCGCAACCCGGGTGTCCTGGATGATCACCCCCACCTCGCGTCGCGCGTCGAGCTCCAGTTTTCGAAGGCTCTGGCTGCCGACAAACGCCGCCGAACCGTCCCGGATCATCGCGCGCACGTGCAACCGGAGCTCCTGCAGCCTCCTCGTCGCGATGCCATCGATTTGCTTTTCGAGCTGGCCGATGATCCGGACCTGCACGCCCGCCTTGATCCGGTCCTGCAGCAGCTTCTGCATCGCATTGTCGGTGACCTGCTCGTCGTAGATGAGCAGCTCCCTCTTCGTCGCTTTGATGAACGCGGCGAGCCGCACCCGTGAGGTTTCGGGACTGACGACCAATCGGGGATGCGACGGCACGTACGGCTGCCGCACGGTGTCGGCCTCGAACAGCGCGGCGGCTTCCTTCACGAGCTTCGCATCGCGCGTCATCACGCCGAAGCTGCGGCTCTTCACGATGTCGAGCTTGGTGTAATTGAAGCCGAATACATACAGCGCGCCGTCCACGAGCATCATCTTCGCGTGGTAGCGCGGCAGGTCGTCGGCGGTCCTGGCGACGATGACGCCGCTCTTGAGCAGCCGCGCCTCGAGCTTGCGCAGCGTCTTCTCCCCGCCGCGGTTGGTGTGCGCGATCAGCGCGCGGACGACGACGTTGCGCGCGACGGCCGCTTCGAGCGCCTCTTCGAGATCGGCGCGGTCGAACCGGAAGATCACGACGTCGACGGTCTTTTTTGCGG
>JACDCA010000483.1 GCA_013694635.1 Acidobacteriota bacterium
GATCACCACCGCAATCGTCGTCGACACGCACACGAGCAGGAGATGCTGCTGCAGGAGTCCGAGGAGCTCGGCCGCGTGCGCCTGCCAGAACCTGAGTACCGGCATCAGGCGGCCGGGATCGGTGGAAGGCTGTCGATGAACGCGCGGACGCGCGGGTCCCGCGACGCCGCCACGGCCGCCGGCGCGGCACAGACGATCATCACGCCCGCATCGAGCACCGCGACTCGATCGCCGAGACTGAACGCCTCGCCCATGTCGTGCGTCACCAGGATCACCGTGATGCCGAGGCGCGCCTGGATACGCAAGAACTCACCACGGATCTCGGCGCGGGTAATCGGGTCGAGCGCGCCGAACGGCTCGTCCATCAGCAGCACCTGTGGATCCACCGCCAGCGCGCGCGCCAAGCCGACGCGCTGCCGCTGGCCGCCTGAGAGCTCCGACGGAAACCGCGCACCGTACACATCGGCCGGCAATCCGACAAGTTGCAGCAGCTCGTGCGCCCGCGCGCGTTGCCGCTCCACGGTCCACCCCTCCAGACGTGGCAGGACACGCACATTGTCTTCCACGGTCATGTGCGGGAAGAGGCCAACGTCCTGGAAGACGTAACCGGTGCGGCGCCGGAGCTGGATGCTGTCCCACTCGCGCGTGTCGCGCCCCTGCACGACGACCGCGCCGCTGGACGGCAGCAGCAACCGGTTGACCAGCTTCAGGATCGTGGTCTTGCCCGCGCCGCTGCGCCCGACGATGGCGACGATCTCCCCCTCCTCAACGGTCAGATCGAGCCCGTCGAGGATCGGCGGCCGGCCGGCATACGCGCATCGGACCTGCTGGAATTGGACCGACAAGGCGGATACGTTACTACGTGCGACCCGCCTTCGCGCCTGAGATCACGCGCGCTTCGGCACGGCAGGCTACTCCGACCGCAGGGCCACCACGGGATCGATGTGCGTGGCGCGGAGGGCCGGGATGAGCGTCGCGAGCGCCGCAACCGCGAGGAGGACGCCGCAGGCACCGGCGAGCGCGATCGGATCACTGGCGCCGATCCCAAACAGGTCGCTCGAGATCTTCTGCGTCAGCCAATAGGACAGGACCAGGCCGGCAACGATGCCGAAAACGGTCAGCCTGATACCCCACGCGAGCATCATCCTGAGAACGGTTCGCGGATTCGCGCCGAGCGCTACGCGTATCCCGACTTCCCGCGTCCGCTCCGCCACGGTGAACGACACGACTCCGTAAATGCCGATGGCGGCCAGCAGGAGCGCGAGACCCGCAAGATACCCAACCAGCTCCGCGCGGAGGCGATCCAGGTACAACGACCGGTTTACATGCTCCGCCATCGTCCTCACGTTATAGAGAGGCAGCGCCGGGTCCACTTCGCGGACGGCGCCACGGACAGCCGCCATGACCGTGGCCATTGGCAACGACGTGCGGATCAGCAGATTCGCACTGGCCTCGTGCGACTGCGTGTACGGCATGTACATGACCATGCGCGCCGACTCACGGAGATTGCGGTATTTCGTGTCGCGCGCGATGGCGATGACCTCGTAAGTCGTATCGCTGATGGTGAAGGGTTGACCGACCGGGTTCTGATCCGGCCAGAAGCGCTGCTTCATCGTCTCGTTGATGACGATGACTTTCGGGGCTGCGGCGCCGTCGCTGGCAGAGAAGTCGCGTCCTGCGAGGAGGGGAACTCCAACGGTTCGGAAGAAATTGGGGGAGACGGGCACCAGGTCCACGCCGACGGGTCCTTCGACGGCCGGCTTGGTGGTGCTGCCGGGGACGTCCATCCGCATCCCGCCGGCCGTGACCGGCAACACATACGCGAGGCTCGCCGACCCGACTCCGGGCACGGCGCCAACGCGCTGAAGCACATTCTGATAGAACTGCCGGCCGCGCGGCTCGTCGTACCCGCGCAGCGTCAGGTTCAGCGTCGATGCGACGACACGATCGCTCGCGAGCGTCGGATCGATCGCCTGCAGACGGCTGAGACTGCGCAGGAAGAGTCCGGCGCCGACGACGAGAACGAGCGAGAGCGCCACCTGCAGGACCACCAGCGCGGACCGGATGCGCTGTCGTCCGAAGCCGGCACGGACGCCGTCTCCCATGCCCTTGACGACCACAAGCAGGTCGGGTCGCGACGTACTCAACGCCGGCAACAGGCCGGCGCCGATCGCGGCCGACGCTGAAAGAAGGACGGCGAAGACGATGACCGTCGCGTTCGGTTCCAACGGCAGTGTCAGCAGCGTTCCGGCAACCGTCCTCACCTCGAACAGCGCGACCAGCCAATAGGCCAGAAGCAGGCCGGCGGCGCCTCCAGCGAACGCGACGACCGCTCCTTCAGTCAGGATCTGGCGGACGATCCGCGTGCGCGACGCCCCCAGCGCGCGGCGCATCGCGATTTCCGGCTGACGTGCATGCGACCGGGCAAGCAGCAGGTTGGCCACGTTGGCCGACGCCACGATGAGGATCAACCCGACGACCAGCATCAGCAGGTTCAGCGGCCGTTCGAGGCCTTCGACCAGACTCGAGTCGCCGCTGCCGGCCGGTCGAGTCCGGGCGATGAATCCCGGCCCCGCGTTGATGACCTTCAAATTGCTGCCGATCCCGGTCAGTTCCGCCGCCGCCTGCGCCGCGGAGGCGCCCGGAGCGAGACGTCCGAGGAGCGACAACCAGCTCCTTTCACGGCTGCCCATCAG
>JACDCA010000517.1 GCA_013694635.1 Acidobacteriota bacterium
TCACCAAACCGTGCGGACGCTCGGACAGACCGGCTTTCCCATGCCCACTGACCGGACCGGATGCCGTTGCCTCCAGATCGGAACCCGCATCCGGGGCTTGGGAGACGAGTGTCTGAATCTCGGCCCAGGGCCGCTTGATGCAATCCGCGGACTTGCGAAATGCGTTGTACCTGACGATGTGTAGCAGAGCCGCGCAGCCGTCGCGCCAAGTGATTTTCTTGCCGTCAGCGTACGTCCGGCCGTGATACGCGATTGGTACCTCGTAAATCACGCACGGTGTCTTTGCCAGCTTGGCTGTCACTTCGGGCTCGAATCCGAACCGGTCGTCCTCGAGAATCAGATTCTGAATTACCTCGCGTCGGAAGGCCTTGTAGCAAGTCTCCATGTCAGTCAAGTTGAGGTTCGTAAATGCATTCGACAGCAATGTCAGGATCGAGTTACCGACGCTGTGCCAGAAATAGAGCACCCGGTGTTCGCCACCGAGGAACCTCGAGCCAAACACCACGTCTGCCGAACCGCGCTCGATTGGCCCCACGAGCTTGTGGTAGTCCCGCGGGTCGTATTCCAGGTCTGCATCTTGAATGAGAACGACGTCACCCACGGCCTGCTCGATCCCGACACGAATCGCGGCACCCTTTCCGCGATTCTTTGGCTGCAGAAACAGCCGGACGCACCGCGAATGCGCTCGCTCGAGGCTGCGCAGGACGTCGACTGTCCCATCGGTTGACCCGTCGTCGACGATGAGAATCTCCTTCTCATGCGGCTCTGCGAGTATTCGGTTTATGCACTGCGCCACATGCAGATACTCGTTGTAAACCGGGACGACCACAGACAGTTTCATATCGTTTCTCACCACGCATACGGCAGCGGATACGCCATCCCGTCACCATGAGGGACCGCGTCGCGGGTCTTCGCCGCGACGTTTTCTACGGTGTCGAACCGAAACTCCCGGAGCAGCCGACGAAGCCGAAGCTCCGTCTGGTGGAGGTTGCGGTAATGCCGGAACCGCCCTAGACTGCCGGCTCGCAACCTCGGTTGTTCCGGATCGATCTCCCAGGGATGCAGGTAGAAAACAACCGGGCGTCGCTCCATGCGATTGACCCGCTCGATGCCCCACCGCGTCCACCAGTACGGGAGAATGCGGAAATAGCCGCCCCCGGCCACGGGCAGATTCAACGGGCCTACCTGCGTCGTCGAACCGGGAACCTCGACCAGCGTGCCCCCTGTCCTCTCGATGGCATACGGTTGCCTGCCCGAGAGAGGGATGCCGTAGCGATCGTGGCGAATGGGAAAGATGCTCGAGTCGTACTCGTAGCCTTCCTCGAGCAGCACGTCGAGCGCCCACAGCGACCGCGCCGTGATCGAGTAACTTGGCGCACGGTAGCCGATCACCGGGCGCCCCGAGATGTCCTCCAGCAACTGCTTCGCGCGGCGCACGTCGGCGCGGAACGCGGCGGGGGTCTGGTCGTACACCAGGCGGTGGGCGAACCCGTGAGAGGCAATCTCGTGACCCCGCCGTGCGATCGCGCGGACAAGGTCCGGATGCCGTTCCGCGACCCAGCCGAGGACGAAGAACGTGCTCCTGACCGAGAACTCGTCGAAGATCTCCAGCATCCGGGTGGTGTTGGCGACGACGCGACTTTCCATCCGCTCCCACTCCGCCCGCGGGACGATGCCGTCGAAGACACTGACGTGAAAGTAGTCCTCCACGTCGATGCTCATCGCATTTACGACCGGCGCGTCGGTAGTGACCACCGGCTTCATGCGCCTCGACGCAGCAGCACCGTTTTGACGGTGTTGAGCAGGATGAAGACGTCCAGCGCCAGGGAGAGGTTCTTGATGTAGAAGAGGTCGTACTGCAGCTTCTGCAGCGCGTCCTCCTGGCTCGCGCCGTAGGTGTAGCGCACCTGTGCCCAGCCCGTCACGCCCGGCCGGACCATGTGGCGCTGGCCGTAGTACGGGATCTGTTTCGTGAGTTCCGCGACGAACTCGGGACGCTCCGGCCTCGGGCCGACAAGGCTCATGTCGCCGCGCAACACGTTCCACAGTTGCGGCAGTTCGTCGAGTCGAGCCCGCCGCAGGAACGCACCGATTGGGATGACCCGGCTGTCGCCTGCCTTCGACCAGACAGGCCCGGTCGCCGCCTCCGCATCCAGTTGCATCGAGCGGAACTTGTGCACGGTGAACAGGCGCCCGTGCTGCCCGACGCGGACCTGGTGAAACAACGCCGCTCCGGGAGATGTCAGCTTGATGGCTGCGCCGACCAGGAGCATGAGCGGCAGCCCTACGATCAACCCGACAATCGACAGGATGATGTCGAAGAGTCGCTTCGACGCGGCGACCAGGCGGCTCTTCTTGAAACCGGAGGAGAAGATCAACCAGCTCGGTCGAAGATTCTCCACCGCGATCTTGCCGGTGTACTCCTCGTACACGGACGCGAGGTGCGCGAAGGACACTCCGTCGAGTTTCATCTCCAGGAGCTTGTCCATCGGAAGCTTGCCGCGCGCATCGGCGAGGCTGACGACCACACGATCGACGCCGCGTGCGCGCACGATCGAAGGGATGTCTTCGATCGTCCCGATCACCCCCGGGTTGATCACCGACGCGCCAACCCTGGAGGGATCGGCGTCCACGAAGCCGACGATCTCGACACCGAGGTCGTAGCGCCGCTCGAACATCTCGCGGGCGAGCGCGACCGCCGGCGCATTCGTGCCGACCAGCAGCAGCCGCTCACGGGGCCGGACGCGACGGCTCAGCCACTCGAAGACGACACGCCAGCCGACGACCAGCGCGATCACCAGAATCGCCGCCACCATGAACACGCCGCGGCCGATGATCAGTGCGGGGAACCAGTAATAAAGCGTCGCAAGGATGAATGCGGCCGAGCCGAGCGCCTGCATGATCCGGATGAACAGCTCCCGGCGGTCGGAGACGAGCCGCAGGTTATAGAGGTCTGCGTAATACAGGCACGCCTGGGAGACGACGGCGACGAGGAGCATCTTGAGCAGCCCGTTTTCGCTGAGGACGATCTCCCACCCCGCTTCGCCGAGACGCACGTATGCCGCGACGCCGACCGACGCGACGATCAGGATCGTTTCGAGAGCGACGAGCGCCATGACGCGGGTCGTCAGGCGATGAAGCAGGAGG
>JACDCA010000534.1 GCA_013694635.1 Acidobacteriota bacterium
CACACGGGGAGTGAACCCCACGGGATTTTGAGTCCCGCGCGTCTGCCAGTTTCACCACTCCGGCGTCGAGCACCTGCCATCTTCACCGCGGCCGCCGGCCTCCTTTCTGCGCGGCCAGTGTGGCCTCAGCTTCCGCCCCCGGGCGCGGGCGCAAGTCTGGGCAGGTCGCTGCTCCAGATTGTGTACTCCGTCCGCCAGGCGTTGTTCATTTTCCGGAGCACGAACAGGAACTTGCCCCGATCACGCACGCTTTCAGTCTTGGCCGGGTCCGCGTAATTCATCGCGTAGGTTCCGGCCTGATACGCGAGCGGGCCGTGGCCGACGACCGTCTCGGTCTCCATCTTCAGATCGGTCGCGCCCAACCCGAACAGGCTGCTGAAGAACGACTTCAGCGGCTCCTGCCCGCGAAGCAGCGGTGCATTCGGCGGCATGAACACGGAATTGTCCGCATACAACGCGACGATGGCGTCGATCTGCCTGCCGTTGAACGCCGTGACGAAGTCCGCCAGATTCTTCCGGATCGCTTCCGCATCAGCGCGGCCGAATTCGTCCTGCGGCGTGCCGCCGCACCCGGCCGCCATGAACACGAGCACCAGCAACGACGCGTTGACGATGTTTCGCATGGCTTCGACCCCCGCAGAGAGTTGTGCGCGAAAAGTCGATGATCCGCGACGGCGGCCCTGCGTGTCAACGACAGGATTGAGCGGCGGCATTCATGTCATAATTCGCGCGACGAATGGGCACACTGAAGGTCGTCGTTCTCTACGATCGCTGGGAAGAGCCGGAGGACGCAGCGGCGGCATCGACAGACAAGGCGCCGCTGACACGCACGCTCGACAAGAAAGAAGTCGAAGACGAAGTCGCCGAGACACTCGGCAAACTCGGACATGACGCGACGCTGCACGTCCTCGACGGATCGGTCAAGAGCCTCAACGCGATCGCAAAAACCGAATGCGACCTCTTCGTCAACCTCGTTGAATCGTTCGGCGGCAACGACACCGCCGATTACTGCATCGCCGCCTACCTCGAGCTTCTCAACAAGCGATATACCGGCAGCGGGTCGCGCGGACTGCTCTACTGCCAGGACAAGGCGGTGGCGAAGAAGATCCTCGAGTTTCACGGCATTCACACGCCGGTCTTCGCCAGCTCGTATCGCGGGCGACTGGACTTTTCGCACAATCTCGAATTCCCGGTCATCGTCAAGCCGGCCCGCGAGGATGGGTCCATCGGCATCGAGTTCAATGCCGTGGTGTCGTCGATCCGCGAGCTGATGGAGCGCATCGACTGGCTCCACGCCAATTTCGATTCCCCCGTCCTGATCGAGGAGTACGTCGAGGGGCGCGAGATGTACGTGGGCGTGATCGGCAACGAGAACCCCGAAGCGCTGCCGGTCATCGAGCTGGACCTTTCGAAGCTGCCTGAAGGCACGCCGCGGATCGCCGGTGCTGAAGTCAAGTGGGGGAAGGGGACACGAGCGTATCGCGACACCAAATCGGCCGTGGCCGAAGGGCTGCCCGACGACGTCGTCGCGACGCTGCAGCAGACCGCTGTCGGCGTCTATCAGGCGCTCGAGCTGCGTGACTACGGACGCATCGACATGCGCCTCAGGCCGGACGGGCGCGTCGCCGTGATCGAGGCCAACCCGAACCCGTGGCTTGCCTCCAAAGCGGAGTTCGCCATGGCCGCGCGCAAGTCAGGGCGCAACTACACGCAGCTGATCGAAGAAATCGTCGACCTCGCCCTCGGCCGCTACGCCTGATAGGTCACAGGAGACCAGGAGATTAGGAAGCAATTTTTGAAAAACCTTGATACTCCTGATTTACTTTCTCGGGGTGCCGTCGGTTCGCCACAAATACAGAGTGACCTCGTCGCCCCGGGCGGTGACGAAGCGATCCACCTTGTCGGCCGGCCAATCCGATCCCATGCTGAACGCGTGTGACACGATGCGCGCGCCCGGCTTCAGTTGCCTCGTCAGGATCGGGCGCAGCTTTGCGTTGGACG
>JACDCA010000556.1 GCA_013694635.1 Acidobacteriota bacterium
GATCTGGCTCTGCCCCCCGTCACGGCCAGGGACCGCGAGATCGACGAAACCATCCTGGTTGAAGTCGGCGGCGACGATCGTGGTGGTGGATTGGGCGGGGATGGCCATGCAGTCGGCACCGAATTGACCGCTAACCTTGTTAAGACACACGAAGCTCGGCCCCGGGCGATTGGCTGCGATCGCATCCGGTTGGCCGTCGCCATTGAGGTCCGCCACCGACGCGTTTCGCGTGGACCACGCCGGGACGCCCCAGGTGCCGGCAACGGTGAAGCGTCCCTTCCCGTCATTCAGGTAAATCAGCTTCCTGTCGGGTGTGTCGTCACGCACCGGGATGGGCGCGGTGTATCGCGTCGACGCGTCCGTCGGCAGTTGCCCGTCCACCGTGTACCGGATGACCGCGTCCTGGTCGGCGTTCCCAAGCGTCACGAGCTGCGTGCCTCGGAACGTAGGCTCGCCGGTCGCGACAAACGGGGCGGGCGTTGCCACAGCCGCCAGTGGCTCGTGCGCGCGTCCGCTGCCACCCGCACCCCATGAAGGCGCGGGCGTTGAGCTCATCTCGAAGGTCAGCTCGCCACCATTGGCAATCGCGGCATGCTCGAGAAACGAGCGGTCGTGGACGGCGTCATTCAGCCGCGCGCTGCGAATATAGCTGGCGCCGGCCGATGCCCCGCTCGCGCGGACGACGAACCGCTGGCCATTCTCGAGATTGATCGTCGCCGAATCGAAGCGCGGCGAGCCGATTACGTACTGGGTGGAACCCGGGGTGACAGCATAGAAACCAAGCGCGCTCAGGATGTACCACGCGCTCATCTGGCCGCAGTCCTCGTTGCCGGACAAACCGTCCGGATCGTTGGCGTAGAGCGTGTCGAGAATGCGCCGGACCATCGCCTGCGTCTTCCACGGCTGCCCGGCGTACGCATAGAGGTAGGCCATGTGATGACTGGGTTCATTGCCGTGCGCGTACTGCCCGATCATGCCGGTGATATCCGCCTGCTCACGCCCGGTCGTCCTGCTGTCGGCGGAAAAGAGCGCGTCGATATTCGCCGCAAATTTCTCGGGCCCGCCCATCAGACGCATCAACCCTTCGACATCCTGGGGTACGAAGAAGCTGTAGTGCCACGCATTCCCCTCGGTGTAGTGGTTGTTCACCTCCCTGGACTCGAACGGCTCGAGCCAGAACCCCTCGACGCGCGGGCGCATGAAGCCGGTAGACGGGTCGAAGAGGTGTTGGTACGCCTGCGACCGCACGGTGTATCGCGCATAGTCGTCCTCGCGGCCGAGGCGCCGTGCGACCTGTGCGATGGTCCAGTCGTCGTAGGCGTACTCCAGCGTACGAGAGACGCCTTCGGCTTCGTCGCTGGCGTCTATGAACCCGTGGCGTTTGTACGCAGCCAGGCCGAAGCGGTCTTCGTCGGCGCTGTGCTTCATCGCCTTGAGCGCACGCTCGACGTCGAATCCTTCGATCCCCTTGGCAATGGCGTCCGCGATCACCGGGACGGCGTGATAGCCGATCATCGTGTCCGTCTCGTTGGCCGCGAGCTCCCAGACCGGCAGCCGTCCGCCTTCCTCGTACTGCCGCAGGAAGGTCTGGATGAAATCGCGTGTGCGCGCGCGATCGATGATCGTCAGCAGCGGGTGAAGCGCCCGAAACGTGTCCCACAGCGAAAAGACGGAGTAGTAGGTGAAGCCGTCGGCCTTGTGAACCTTGAAGTCCCGCCCGCGGTACTGCCCGTCGACGTCCATGTAGACGTTCGGCGTCAGCATGGCGTGATAGAGCGCGGTATAGAAGATCGTGCGTTGTTCCCGGCTCCCGCCGTCCACGCGAATCTTCGACAGCTCGCGCTCCCAGGCATCGTCGGCGGCTTTCCGCACGCCGTCGAAGTCCCAGGCAGGAATCTCCGCGTCGAGATTCCTGCGCGCCCCTTCAACACTGACGGCCGAAATCCCCACCTTCACGAGCAGCGGCTCGCCGCCCGTGCCGAAGTGAAACACCCGCTTCAGCGTTCCGTCCGCAGCATCACGAGAGGGCTTCGCCGGCGCGCCGGCAAAAGGACGCGAGAATCGGATGACGAAATACACAACCTGGTCGCGCGCCCACGAGCTCGAACGGCGGACCCCGGCCACCTCGCGGTCGGTGACGATGTCGATGGCCGCTTCCGTGAGTTTGTCACGGTGCTCGAGGTCGAGGACGACATGTGCCGGCTGCCCCTGCGGGAATGCATAGCGGTGCATCCCCGCGCGCAAGGTCGTCGTCAATTCCGCTCGGATCCCGTAGTCCTTCAGCGTGACGGCGTAGTAGCCGGGGGTCGCCACCTCCTCGGAATGGCTGAAGGCGGACGAGTAGCCCGGACGTCCGTCCGAGCCGTTGTTCAAGCGCACCTCGCCGGTCGCCGGCATCACCAGCACGTCGGCGTAGTCGGCGATCCCGGTGCCGCTCAAATGCGTATGCGAGAAGCCGAAGATCCTCGAATCGCTGTAGTGATAGCCCGAACAGCCGTCCCACCCCGTGAGCCGCGTATCGGGCCCGGGCTGGATCATGCCGAACGGCAAGGACGGGCCGGGATACGTATGGCCGTGACCACCTGTCCCGATGAAGGGGTTCACGTGATCGGTGAGACGCACGGTGGGCTGGGCTGCGACGGAAGCTGAAAGAATCATCGTCAGGAATACGGCGGTCGTGAATCCTCTCATCATCCTGCGAATCCGGGCAGTTACTCCCACAACCGCACGTCAGTCGTGCGACTACGCAGGGCTGGATCCGCTGGAAACTGAAGTCGCAGCGTCAGACCCGCACTGGGCACACGTGTGATCTCGACGCCGGCCAGTGCCGCCGTTGGCAGGCGTCCGTCCTTGACGGCGGCGGCATCCAGGAGCTCGCCAACTGGCAGAGGCGTGTCACCGCGCTTCTGGATCCGGCCCGCGGCGTCTACCTGAAGGGCGACGACACGCGCTTCGGTGCCGACGAATGCAATGAAGGCAACGACCTCTGGGTCGGTCCAGTAGAAATCCGACTGCAGCACATGATCACCTTGCGGATGGATGTAGAAGGCGTTCAGGTTGCCAATTGAGGGATCGTCGGGCGCATTCAACGGCACCAGGGCTACTCGGTGGGAGGCGTCTTCGACGATCACGGCGCGGCCATCCGGGGACACCGTTCCGGTCGTAACCGGGTAGGTTGCAAGCACACGCCCAGCAGGCACATCGACGAGCAACACCCGGAGAGTGTCGGCATCAGAGACGATCGCCAGTCGGGCGGCGGTCGGGGAAAACCGGACGTTCGACACGCGCTGCCAGTCGTTCCCCAGCTCAATCGTGCGCGCGGCACTGCCGGGCGCCTCCAGCCGCAGGGTCGCGCTGCCTTCGATGATCATCACTGTCGCCTTGGAACCCGCGTGCTCGGTCGACATCAGCGTCCTGTCCTGAGGCGGCGGTGCGGCAGCCCCGGCGGCCGTGAAGTGGGCGGCCAACACGAGGCAAAGGCAGACGCGCAGCGACATACTCCTCCTCCTCAATCGAGCGGACGATGGTTGACGTCGAGCGCGCGCAGACGCTCGAGGTGTGGCGCGAGCCGTACCAGGAAACCCGCGTAGTCCTTCCTGTCCTTCGGCGTCCACACGACCTCGGCGAGCGCGCTCATCCGCGGGAACGCCATGTACTCCACCTGCTTCGGATGCGGCGTCAGTTTCACGGGTTGCGGAACGATCTGCTGGGCCGACACGGTAATCGCAGTCAGCAGGAG
>JACDCA010000570.1 GCA_013694635.1 Acidobacteriota bacterium
GCGATCGCGCGGCGGAATTCCCGCTCGCAGCCCTCCCAGTCGTACTCGTAGAACAGCTTGAAGACGGCGAGGGAGGTGTGAGCTTCGGCGGAATTGTCGTCGAGTTGCACCGCTTTCTCAGCCGTCGCTTTCGCCTTGTGCCTCCCTTCGCTGGCAGTCAGAAAGCCCTCGTTGTATCCCGCCCAGAGGTAGGTGTCTGAGAGTCCGGAGTAGGCGGGTGCAAAGTTCGGGCTCAGCCTGACGGTCTCTTCGAACTGGGCGATCGCTTTCTTCAGGTTCTCATCACTGGGGCGGTTGAAGAAGTATCGTGCCTTGAGATAGGCGTCGTACGCCTCGGGATTCACGCTGCGCGCGGCCGAGAGCCGCGACTTCTCGGTCGGCGTCAACTGCACGTTGATCTCGCCGGCGATGGCGGACGTCAGTTCGTCCTGGAGCGCCAGCACGTCGCGCGAGTTGCGCTCGAAGGTCTTGCCCCACAGGTGTTTGTCTGCTCGCGCGTCGATCAACTGCGCCGTGATCCGCACGGTGTCGCCGGCTCGGCGCACTGACCCTTCAACGATCGCATCGACGTTCAGGATTCTGGCGATTTCAGGCGTCGGCGGCCGACCCGCGCCTTTGAACTGCATCACCGAGCCGCGCGAGATCACCCGAAGCTGGCTGATAATTGCGAGATCGGTCGTCAGCTCGTCGGTCATGCCTTCGGCGAAGTAGTCCTGGTTCGGATCCCCCGAGTAGTTGTCGAGCGGAAGCACCGCAATCGATCGAATCACACCAGGCGCGATCGCCGCCGCCGGCGGGCTGGAGGTCGGGCGCCAGCCCACTGCACGCGCGACCAGGTACGCGGTCGCTGCGACGAGGACGGCGAGAGCGCCCAGCGCCAGCCGTTTCCTCGTGGATACGCGTGGATGGGTTTTCTGCGGGGCTGCACCGGACGTTGTCGCCAGCGCCGCCAGCTCGGTGCGCACATCCGCGATAGACGCGGGGCGATCCGCGGCCTCCTTTGCGACCAGGCGTTGCAACAGAAGCCGCACTCCCTGAGGGATGTCGCCGCTCAGCGAGGGCGGTCCGGAGAGCACGGCCGAACAGGTTTCGATCGTGGTTTGCTTGCGGAACGGATGCCGCCCGCCGGTCATCTCCGCCAGCATCACCCCGAAGGAAAACAGATCGGACCGCACATCGAGCGGCTGCCCTTTCAACTGTTCCGGCGACATGTAGTCGGGCGTCCCGACGATGACTCCCTGGGCGGTGAGTTGTGGTTCTCCGATCGCACGAGTGGCTGCGTCGGGGGACGGCAGATCCTCGACCCGCTTGGCGAGCCCGAAGTCCATCACCTTCACGTGGCCCTGCTGGGTGAGCATGATGTTGGCGGGCTTCAGGTCGCGGTGCAGAAACCCGACAGCATGCGCTTCCAGCAGCGCCTCGGCAATCTCGCCGGCCACGTGAATCGCCTCCGGCAGAGGCATCGGACCCTCGAGCAGCCGGTCGTGCAGCGTTCGTCCGGCGATGTACTCCATCACCAGGAACAGGTCGTCGCCGTCCTGGCCAATTTCAAAGATCTTGCAGATATAGGGGTGATCGAGCGCAGCGACGGCCATCGCCTCGCGGCGGAGACGCTTGCGCGCTTCCGGGTCGGCCGTCATCCCCGCCGGCAGGAGCTTGATGGCGACCTGGCGTTCGAGCCGCGGATCCCGGGCGCGATACACCTCGCCCATGCCGCCCGCGCCAAGTGGCGCCACGATTTCGTAGTGGCCGAGGCGGGTGCCGGAAATGAGGGCCAGGTTGGGTGGATTATACGGGAGCGATTCTCATTGCCCACTCGCTTTCGCAAGCGTCCGCTTTAGGTCCTCGGTCCAGTTCAGGACGACGCGCAGCGTCCCCCCTTGCGCACCACGGCGCAGCATCAGAAAGCGGCCGTTCGACGTGACGTCGTAATTCGGAATCGACAGACCCTGGCCGAAGCCAGGGACTGAACGATCTGGTAATGCTTGAGAGTTGACCCAATGAGCATGTGGACGCCGGACCGGGACGGCGTGGAGTGTGATTATGCCATCTTCGAAAAAGCAGGAGCACGCCACCGTGTTGCTGGGCCAGTCCGACGGCCGGCAACAGTTCCGTTGCGCGAGGTGCGGGGAAACCTTCGAATTTCCGCGTTGATCCGACGCCAGGGCAGCCCTGACGCCGGGTTCGAAGTGCCATGCGGCGGCCCCGCAAACGATGGCTCGGTAGTGCGATGACGCGTGTGGCATCGAGTCAACACGATCAGTACGGGTCAGCGATTGCCGCGGCTTGACTCGAAATTCTATCTGGTCATACAATTGTGGTCATGCCACGACGGGCATCAACATCTGGCGGCGGGCGGGTCGCGGCGGCCGAGTTCAAGGCCCGGTGCCTCGAGCTCATGGACCATGTCCGGGAGACGGGGGCGGAGTACGTCGTGACCAAGCACGGAACCCCGGTCGCCAGGCTGGTG
>JACDCA010000571.1 GCA_013694635.1 Acidobacteriota bacterium
TCTCAGACACGCTGTTCGGCCCCGACGTCGATCCGACCGGCGAGATGATCCGCATCCGCAATCAGCCGTTCACGGTGGTCGGTGTGATGACCAGCAAGGGACAGTCGGCGATGGGTTCGGACCAGGACGACGTCATCTTCGCCCCGTACAGCACGATCATGAAGAAGCTGCAGGGCCAGCAGCACATCAACAGCATCACAGTCTCGGCGGCGACCCCCGAGACCAAGCCGGTGGCCGACGCCATCACCGAAGTGCTGCGGACGCGTCACAAGCTGATGCCGGGGGACCCGGACGACTTCATGGTCCGTACGCTGGAAGAAATGGCGAGCGTCCGGTCGGAGACGGCGCGGACGATGGGCACGCTGCTCGCGGCCATTGCCGGGGTCTCGCTGCTCGTCGGCGGGATCGGAATCATGAATATTATGCTCGTCTCCGTCACGGAGCGGACACGGGAGATCGGCCTCCGGATGGCGATCGGCGCCAGAGGTAAAGACGTCCTCCTGCAATTCCTTGTGGAAGCGGTAGTTCTGAGTCTTTTCGGCGGGATCATCGGGATCGGTTTCGGCTTTGGACTTGCAGCTGCCGCGGAAGAGTTCCTCGAATGGCCGACCACGATCCCGCCGAACGCCATCGGCATGGCGTTCGGGTTCGCGGCCGCCACCGGTGTGTTTTTCGGGTTCTACCCCGCGCGGAAGGCGGCGCGGCTCGATCCGATCGAAGCACTTAGATTCGAATAATCGTCAGTCGCTAGTCGTGAGTCGTTAGTCGTCAACATCCTCAAGGAGTGAAAGATGAAGCTGGCAAGAGTAGGAATTATTGCGATCGCAGTGCTCGCGATCTCGAGCGTCGCGTTCGCGCAGAAGCCGGATTTCTCCGGCACATGGACCGTCGATACGTCGGCGATGCCGGCGCCGGCGACCCCGCCCGCTGGCACTCCGCCCGCCGGTGAAGGTGCACGCGGCGGCGGACGCGGCATGATGGCCGGTCCGATGACCGTTGTGCACAAAGGTGACACGCTCACCATCGAGCGGATGCAAGGCGAAAACAAGATCGTGAGCGTGTATAAGCTCGATGGCACCGAGTCGGTGAACAAGATGATGGCGCAGGGGGCTGAGATCGAAACCAAGTCCATGGCCAAGTGGGATGGCAACAAGTTGATGATCAGCACCAAGCGGCCCGGCCAGGATGGCACCATGGTCGAGACCTCTCAGACATGGTGGCTCGACGGCGGTACGCTGACGGTCGAGAGCACCAACGCGCGCGGCACGCAGAAGCGCGTCTACAAGAAGACCACCTAAGAAACGACGAACTACGAACTAAGAACGTCGAACTCTAAACACGGGGCCGGGCGAAAACGCCGGGCCCCGTGTTGTCTTTGCGCATCCCGCATCCCGCATTCACCGGTTCTCATCTCGCAGGAGCCGTCGCAACAGCTCCGCCACCCGCATCCCGCTGACAGGATCCACGAGGTCCGGCCCGATCTCGGCGAGCGGGCCGAGGACGAAGAAGCGCTCACGAAACCGCGGATGCGGCACTTCGAGGTCCGCCTCCGCGATCACCGCGTCCCCCGAAAGAATGAGATCGAGATCGAGCGTGCGGGCCGCGTTCGGCGCGCTGCGCTGCCGTCCGTACGCCTGCTCGATGGCGAGCAGCGACACCAGCAGCTCCCGGGGCGCCAGCTCGGTGTCGCCGATGGCCACCGCGTTCAGATAGAGGTTCTGATCCTCGACGCCCTCGCCGACCGGCCAGGTCTCGATCGTGTCGGCGATGCGGAAGTTGGAGAGGAGCGCGGATAGGCGCGCGGCTGCGAAGGCAATGGCCTCCGCGCGGTTGCCCAGGTTGCTACCGATGGCAATGGCGACGGTGGTCACGTGCTAGGTGCTTACGTGCGAACGTGCGATGGGCGTACGTGCGAGGTGGCTTATTCGACCCACCGGGTTGGCAGGACGACTCCGGGGGTGCCGGCGCTGTCGGGGCGGCGGCCGAGGAGGTCCTGGCGGCCGGCGAGCGCCTGCTCGAAGAACCGCAGCTGCTCGAGGGTTTCGCCGAGGATCACCTTGAGCAGCGAGCGGTGACGCGCGTTGGGGAGCGCCTCCATACGCGGCGTCCAGCGTTCCACGAACTTGCTGGCGGCGTCGCGGTCCGCGGTCATCACCGAGCGCTGCGCGTCGTCACCGTTGCCCGCGGGCGTGAGGTCGGGGACGGGCTGTTCTTCGGGCGTGCCGCCGAGGTCGACGATCGCGTCCTGCAGCCACCGGACGTGCATGTCGTCGCGATTGATGACGTACTGGTAGGTGTTATTGAAGTTGTAATCGGTGACGTGCCGGGCCGCGGCGACGTGGCGGTTCCGCACGGTCAGCTTGTCGCGATAGAACGCGGTGACGAAGTCGCGCAGCTCGCCGGCCGTCAAGCGCTCTGTTTTTCCTTGCACGTAATGCAGACGCGCGTCCACGGGATCGCGTTGAGACGCGCCGGCGCGATCGGCTCGCCGCAGTCGCGGCAGACCCCGTAGGTGCCCTTCTCCATCCTGAAGAGCGCTTCCTCGATCGCCTGCAGGATCTTCGCGTCGGTCTGCTTCAGTTTGAGCTGGATGTGGACTTCGTTGTTCCCGCTCGCCTGGTCCGCCAGGTCACCCTGGCGCGTATTCATCTCGGTGGAGGCCTGCAGCGGCTTGGTCGCGCCGCCGGCCGCGAGGATCTCACCACGCTTGCGCAGCAGCTGTTCCTTGTATGGCGACAGGTCTGTTTCGGCTTCGGCCATGGGCAAAAAATATCTTAGCAGAAACCGTGCACCCGGCCTACTCCGCCCGCAGCGTCGCGAGCGGCTTCTTGCGCAGCACGTCGGCGCTGGCAATCACGCCGATTACCGCGACCAGCACCATCGTGACGAGCGCGCCGCCGATCAGCAGCAGCGGCGCCGGACGCCAGTCGATCTCGAACACATAACGGCACACGGCCCAGCTCAGAACCAGTGCGCCGGCCGCGCCAATCGCGCCCGCCAGCAGGCCGAGCGTCGTGTACTCCCCGGCCAGCATCGCCGACAGCGTCTTCGTACTGGCCCCGAGCGTCCTCAGGATCGCCGCCTCGTAGACACGCTGAAACTTCGTCATCGCGACCGCGCCGATGAGGATCAGCACGCCTCCGAACAGCGCGATGCCGCCAACGATCGAGATCGCCAGCGTGACGTTCTCGACGATTCCCTGTACCGAGGCGACGACGTCCCTGACGTCGATCGCGGAAATATTGGGGAACGACTCCACCAGGTCGTGCTGCATCGCGGCACGGGCCGTGGGCGCGTCAGGTGCGCGGACGAGCCCGATGTAGGTGTGCGGCGCGGCCGACAGCGGCCCCGGACGAAAGACGAACATGAAGCCGCCGTTCCGCGAGTCTTCCCATTCGACGTCGCGCACGCTCGTCACTCGCGCCTGCACGACTCGCCCCAGCACGTCGAACCGCATCAGGTCGCCGACGCCGATCGAGAACCGCTCGTGGATGCTGCGCTCGATCGACACCTGGAGCTCGGGGGCAGCGCGCGGCTGGACGCCTTGCCCGCTCCAGAACTCTCCGTCGATCACGGTCTCGTTGGCCTCGAGGTGATCGCGGTAAGTAATGACGTACTCACGCGCCAGAGAGCCGCGCCCGCGCACGTCCTGGAAGTTGTCGAGATTGACTTCCCTGCCGCGCACGCCGGTCACACGCGCGCGAAGAACCGGAATGAGGCGCGCCGGCGCCGACCCCGGCGCGATGCGGTCTGCAAGAAAGGCCCGCACTCGTTCGACCTGGTCCTGCTGGATGTCGATCAGGAACATGTCGGCCCCCCCCCTGTCGAGCTCGAGGGAGAATTCGTCGAGCAGGTTGCTCTGCAGCGCCCGCACGCCCAGCACGAAGAACGTTCCGAGTCCGACCGCCAGAAGCACGACCCGCGTCTGGTTGCCCGGGCGTCTCAGGCCCAGCACGGCGTGGCGCAGCGCGAAAATTCGCGTGCGCGCGAGCGGCCGCACGGCCCTCACCATCAACGCGCCAGCCCCCAGGAGAAGAAGTGCGACACCGGCAAATCCACCGCAAACGATCAGCCCGACGCGCACCGATGCGGCCTGCCATGAAGCAATCCCCACGAGCGCGGCGCTGACGACCACCGCCGCCGATACCTGGAGCCAGTCGATGGCGCGGACACGGTCCCGCCATTGGGCGAACGCGAACGGCGGCACGGTCACGATGGAGGGATCCCCACCTCGCAACAGCAGGAGTGGCCTGACGCGCCGGACCTCGAGCAGTGGAACGAGCGAGAACAGCAGCGACACCAGCAGGCCTACCGCCAGCCCCTGCATGACCGCCGACCCGGTGAGGGCCAGCGCCTGGCCGCCAAGCGCCGACGTCATCGAGTCAGGGATCGCACGCAGCGCGATCGCCGCCAGTCCGATACCGAGCGCGCTGCCGGTCAACCCGAGCAGGAGCACCTGCGCCACATACGTGGCCAGCACCTGCCTGGTCGTCGCGCCGAGGCACTTCAGGATCGCGATGCTCCGGATCTTCTGCTTGACGAACACGCGGGTGACGCTCCACACCCCGATGCCGCCGAGCACGACGATCACGAAGCCGACGAGGCTGAGGTAATTCTCCGCCCGCGCCATGTCTTCGCTGATGTTGTCCTCCGTCGACCGGTAGGACCGCGCGTTGACGAACCGGTCGCCGAAGTCGCGGCGCAGCGTGCGCGTCAACGACTCGACACCTGCCGGCTCGACGCGCAGAAGTAGCTGGTAGCTCGCGCGGCTGCCGAACGCAAGCAGACCGCTGCGCTGCAGGTCGGCGTGGTCGACGAATACGCGGGACCCGAAGGTGAACGCGCCGGTGCGCCGGCCGGGCTCCTTCGAAAGCACCGCGCGGACGGTGAACGGCTGCCCCCCGATGAGGAGGGCGTCACCCTGTTTGATGCCCAGCTGCGCGAGCAGTTCCGGCCGCGCGATCGCTCCGCGGTCCCGGAGCAGGTCGTGCGAGTACGGCAGCCCCCCTTCGAGCTCGATCTGCCCGTAGAACGGAAACGCAGCCTGGACGCCCCTCAACTCCACCATTCTCGCCACGCCACGCCCGGCCGCACGCACCATCGTCGCGGTCTCGATCGCCTCCGTCCGGTCGAGCACCGAGGGCTGCGCCAGTCGCTCTTCGATCTGCCGGCGGACATCCGGATCCCACGAGCGGTTCGTACTGACAATGACGTCCGACGCGATCATGGCGCGCGCTTCGCGCACGAGCTCGCCGCGTACGCTCTGGATCACCGACCGGAGGGCGACGATCGCCCCCACGCCGATGGCGACGCAGACGAAGAAGAAGACGAGTCGCCGCCACGACGCGCGCAACTCCCGGACGGTCATGCGGACGACGAACCGCATGGCTAGCCGACGCCTTCCTTTGCCTCTACGTCAGCCGCGGCCACGTCATCGGCGGGCTTCCGGCTCACGGTCCTGGTCTCGACCACGCGGCCGTCCCGCAGCGCAATGCTGATGTCGGCGCGCGCCGCGAGTTCCGGATCGTGCGTCACGAGCACCAGCGTCGTGTTGCGCGATCGATTGATATTGAGCAACAGCTCGATGATGGTGTGGCCGGTCGCCGTGTCAAGATTGCCGGTCGGTTCGTCCGCCAGGAGCAGCGGCGGATCGTTGGCGAGCGCGCGGGCGATGGCGACGCGCTGCTGCTCCCCGCCGGAAAGCTGCGAGGGGTAATGGTGCGAGCGATCGGTCAACCCTACTTCGGCGAGGAGCGCGGACGCGCGCGTGGCGCCATCACGCGCGCCGGCGATCTCCATCGGCACGAGGACGTTCTCGTACGCGGTGAGCGACGGCAGGAGATGAAAGAACTGGAAGACGAACCCGATGCGGGTCCCCCGCAGACCCGCGAGTGCGTCTTCGCCGAGCGACGTGATGTCGATGCCGTCGATCAGGATCGTCCCTGCCGTCGGCGCATCGAGTCCTGCAACCAGCCCGAGCAGCGTCGACTTGCCGCTGCCTGACGGGCCGGTGACGGCCGCCACCGTGCCGTGCCGGATGATGAGATCGAGCGGATGAAGGATCGTGAGTGTGCCGGTGCCGCTCGGCACCGACTTGGTGACGCCGCGCAGCTCGATCATTGAGTCGCGGACATCTGATCGAGCACGGGCCGCAGCGCTTTCCACACGGTGTCTGAGACGACAGCGGCACCGCGCGGGTTCGGATGGATTCCGTCCTGCAGGTTCAGGTCGGCATTCGCCGCGACGCCGCTGAGCAGAAACGGGATGAACAGCACGCGATGCTCGCGCGCCACGTCCTGGAAAGCCCGGCGGAAGGCCGCGGCATAGTCGGACCCGTAATTGGGGGGCGCCTCCATGCCCGCGAGGATCACGACAATGTCCTTTGCGCGCGCGCGCCGGACGATCTCGCCGATGTTCCGTTTCATCTCGTCGGCCGACAAGCCGCGGAGCCCGTCGTTGCCGCCAAGCGCCACGACGAGCACCTTGACGTCCCCCTCGAGTGCCCAGTCCAGCCGCCGGACGCCCCCTGCCGACGTGTCGCCGGACACACCCGCGTTGACCACCTCGAACCGGTAGCCGTCGTTGTCAATTCTCTGCTGGAGGAGGTAGGGATACGACTGTGTGGCGACCAGGCCGTATCCCGCCGTCAGACTGTCCCCGAGCACGACGATTCGAGGACGCGCGGGTTCGCCGCCGTCAGCGGTCACCGGCGCCGCCTGGTCAATGGCCGCCGTCCCCTGCTCAGTGCGAGCCTGGGAACGGCACGCGCTCATCAGGGCGACCAGGACAAGCGCGTAGACGAGCGGCACGCGCTTCACACGAGCCTCGCCAGTTGGTCGTCGAGCGCAGCAAGAGCCTGCTCGAGCATCCTGCGATAGGCCGGCGCCGTGGCGCTCTGCAGGTCCCCCGCTGCGCGGACGCGCGCCAGCTCGAGTGTTGCGCGGCGTCCCGCCACCTCCCGCTGCTCGTCGGTCATGGCAGGCCTCACTGTGTGCGTTCGGGTGGCCTCTTCCTGCTGAGCTTCCACGAACTTCGAGTCGAATCCACGTGCCATACAGCCATTCTCCACCAGTTAGACGCTTCGGCACGAGCTCCAGCCCCACCAGTCAATGGTCCGCGTCTTGCTGACTCGCATGGGAGATGACTCCTTCGCCCAAGGATGTGG
>JACDCA010000592.1 GCA_013694635.1 Acidobacteriota bacterium
CGGCGGCGGCGACAGCGGCCGGTCGATCGGCGTCAGCGAACGGATCGTCTCGTTCTGCACGATCGCGCGAACATCGTCCAGCACGAACACGCCGCTGAGGCTATTGGAGTACGACCACAGGCCCGCGACGATGATCAGCAGCAGGCAGACGCCCTCCGCCCGCAGGCGGAAAGACGTTCGCACAGCATCCGCATTTACGCTCGCGGCTAATGTCGATGGCCGGCTGGAGACTGCCGCTGGCACGCGGCGGTGTTTCTGTCTGACTCGATTTGGGGCCACGTGCGCTGCCTGCGGCTTACCAGTCCATGACGGCATCGAGCGCGTCGACGACGGTTTTGACTTCCACGAGCTGGATGCCGGGGGGCACATCCGTCGGCGGGCAATTGCCCGGCGGCAGCACGCACCGGGAGAAACCCATCTGGGCCGCTTCGCGGACGCGGAGCGGCGCCTGCGTCGCCCCCCGGATTTCACCGGCGAGACCGACTTCACCGAACACCGCGGTGCCGTCTTTGATCGGCCGGTTCCGGATACTCGACGCCACGGCAGCGACGATCCCGAGATCCGCCGCAGGCTCGTCGACCGTCATGCCTCCGGCGACGTTCACGAACACGTCCTCTCCCGTGAGGTTGAGGCCGGCGCGCTTCTCGAGCACGGCGAGCAGGAGCGAGAGCCGGTTCTGATCGACGCCGCTCGCCATCCGCCGCGCGGTGCCGTACGACGTGCTGCTCACCAGCGACTGCACCTCGACGAGCAGCGGACGGGATCCTTCCATGCAGCACAGCACGGCGGAACCGGGAGCATTGGCCGGCCGCTCGGCAAGAAAGAGTTGCGAGGGGTTCGGGACCGCGTGCAATCCGGTTCCGGTCATCTCGAAGACGCCGAGCTCGCTGATCGCGCCGAAGCGATTCTTCACGGCCCGCACGACGCGATGCGAATGATGCCGTTCCCCTTCGAAATACAGCACGGTGTCGACAATGTGCTCCAGGGCTTTCGGTCCGGCAAGATTGCCGTCCTTGGTGACGTGCCCGACGAGAAACGTCGGAATGTTCTGCCCCTTCGCTGCGAAGAGCAGCTGCGTCGCCGCTTCGCGCACCTGCCCGATGCTGCCTGGCGCCGACTGGAACTTCAACGAGAACACGGTCTGAATCGAATCCACGATGATGAAGGAGGGCTTCAGCCGCGCGATCTCCTCCAGGATCCGCTCCAGGCACGTCTCGGCGAGGATGTAGAGCGGCGCGCGCTCGATACCAAGCCGTTCTCCGCGCGCCTTGATCTGGTGTTCAGACTCCTCGCCCGAGCTGTAGAGCACCGGGCCGAATTCGCGCGCGAAGTGCGCCGCCGCCTGCAGCAGCAGCGTGGACTTGCCGATGCCGGGTTCGCCGCCGATCAGTACCAGCGATCCAGGCACGACGCCGCCGCCGAGCACGCGGTCGAACTCGCCGATGCCGGTCGACAGCCGTTGCGCATTGAGGATGCTGATGTCGGCGTACAGCTGCGGCCCCGCCGCGACCGCCAGGCTGTAGCGCTTCTCGATCGCGCCGGCCATCACCGCTTCGGGGACGGGACGCTCTTCGACGATCGAGTTCCACGCGCCGCAATCGCCGCAGCGACCCATCCATTTCGACGACTGGGCTCCGCACTCCTGACACGCGAAGACGATCTTCTGTTTCATGAACGCTCAACCAGTGGCGACATGGCAATTACTGATACACGCGCTGGATTCGACTGCCGACGCGACAGAGTAGGTCGTAGGGAATGGTCCCGATCGCGGCCGCCATTTCCCGCATTCCCATGGCCTCGTCCTGCTGATTCCCGACAATGACCACATCGTCACCGGGCGCAACGTCCGTGCCGGTCACGTCGATCATCGACATATCCATGCAAACGGAGCCGACGATCGGTGCGCGGCGGCCGCGCACCAGCATGTGCCCGCGGCCGGCGAGGCGCAGGTCAAGGCCGTCGGCGTAGCCGGCCGGGACGATCGCGATGGTCGCGGGGCGGTCGAACGGCGTTTTGAGGCCATAGCCGGAGCCTTCGCCGGCACGGAGACCCTTCACTGCCACGATACGGCTGTGAAGTGACAGGGCAGGTCGCAGCGCGATCGTGGCGGCGAGCGGCGGGGGAACGATGCCGTAAAGGAGGAGACCCGGACGGACGAAGTCGTACCACACCCGGTCGTCGCGGAGCAGCGCGGCGCTGTTGGCGGCGTGGCGGCTCGCGGGAGCGAGGCCGAGGCGCTGCAGCGTCTCGCACGCGCGGCCGAACCGTTCGCGCTGTTCGGAGA
>JACDCA010000594.1 GCA_013694635.1 Acidobacteriota bacterium
GACAGGAACGCCTCGAGATAAGGATCGGTCTTCGTAGCCGCGCGCAGTTCGCCGGCGTTCCCCTCGAACGCCACCTTCCCGTCCCGCAGCATGATGAACTCCGCCTCGTCGGCCTTGTCGCCCGACACTTTCTCGAACGCGATGTCCGAGCCACGACGAACGGCCATGTGCTCCGCGACAAAGAACGCATCCCGCAGTTGGTGCGTGACCAGGATGGAGCTCACCTCCTCCAGGTCGCGCAGCTTCATGATCTCTTCGTCCACGGTGATGGCCGTAATCGGATCGAGGCCGGTGGTCGGCTCGTCGTACAGCAGGATGCGCGGCTTGGCCGCCATCGCCCGAGCGATTGCCACGCGCCGGCGCTGGCCGCCGGACAGCTCCGACGGTTTCCGCTCGATGAATTCGGCAAGGCCAATGAAACCCAGGACCTCCTTCACTCGCGCGTCAGCCTTGTCCATCGGCCAGTTCATCTCCTCGTACAGCTTGTAGCCGACGTTCTCTCGGACGGTCAGCGAGTCGAAGAGCGCTCCTTCCTGGAACACCATGCCGAGGTCGCCGCGCACGCCCATCAACTCGTCTTCGCTCATGGCATCGATCTGTTCGCCGTTCACGAAGATTCCTCCCGCATCCGGCTTCAGCAGGCCGAGGATCAGCCGCAGGATGGTCGACTTCCCGGCGCCGCTGGCCCCCAGAAAAATCTTGGTGTGCCCGGTCTGCAGCGTGAAGCTGACGTCGCGCAGGATCACCTTGTCGTCGAACGCGAGGTGCACGCCGTCGAAGACGATGATCGGACCACCGTGGGCCAGCGCCTCGTCGAGCAGCGGCGGGCGGATGCGTGGTTCCACGATAGCCATCAGTACATCAGGACGATGAGGACCTGGGTGACGAGGTAGTCGACGGCGATCACCGCGACCGAACTCGCCACCACGGCATTGGTAGTCGCGCGTCCGACACCCTGCGTGCCTCCGCTGGTCCGCAGCCCGACGTGGCAGCCGATGCTCACGATGGCAAACCCGAGGAAAAATGGTTTGATCAGACCCATCCAGACGTCTTGAATGAAGAGCCCCTGCACGACCGAGTTCCAGTAGACCGACGACGCGACACGCAAGAGCCCGACGGTCACCATCCACCCACCGACCATGCCGACGCCGCTGGCCACCACCGTGAGGATCGGCACCATCACGAGCCCGGCGAGGATTCTGGGCACCACGAGTTTCCGGATCGGGTCGGTCCCAAGCGCGCGTAGGGCGGCAATCTGATCGGTCACCATCATCGAGCCGAGCTCAGCCGCAATGCCCGAGCCGACGCGCCCGGCAACCATGAGGCCCGTCAGCACGGGCCCCAGCTCCTTCACGATCGACGCACTGACGAGCCGGCCGACCATCGACCGGGCGCCGAACACGTCGAGCGTGATACCCATCTGCAGCGCCAGCACCATGCCGGTGAACAGTCCGGTGAGCAGGACGACGGTGAGCGATCCGATGCCGATCGCGTCGAACTGCTCGATGACATCCCGGAAGTAGAACGGGCGCGTCACACATCCGCGACCCACCTTCCCGAGCATCCGCACGTACTCCTGCACTTCGAGCAGCGCCGCCTTGAGCCAGTTCTCCAGGGGGATCGCCACGATCAGGCCCGGGTCCCGGCGAGCCCGAGCTCGCGTGTGCGCAGCTGCTTGATGCGGTCACGAAGCTGCGCCGCCTTCTCGAACTCGAGGTTCGCGGCCGCCGCCTTCATCTGCAGCTGCAGGGTCGAGATGTGCGCCTCGAGCTCGCTGTGGGTCTTGAACCCGTCGATGTCGGTCGGCACCGTCACGTAGTCGCGTTCGTAGACGCTCGTCATCACCTCGTCGATGCTCTTGACGATCGACGCCGGGGTGATGCCGTGCTCCACGTTGTACGCCTCCTGAATGTGGCGGCGGCGATCGGTTTCGCCGATCGCGTGCTTCATGGAATCGGTCATCCTGTCGGCGTACATGATCGCCCGGCCGTTGACATTGCGCGCCGCGCGCCCGACCGTCTGGATCAGCGACCCGGAGGAGCGCAGAAAGCCTTCCTTGTCGGCGTCCAGGATGGCGACGAGCGACACTTCCGGCAGGTCCAGCCCCTCCCTGAGGAGGTTGATGCCGACAAGGACGTCGAACTCCCCACGCCGCAGATCTCGCAGGATCTGGATCCGCTCCAAAGTATCGATATCGGAGTGCAAGTAGCGGACCTTCACCCCCAGCTCCTGGTAGTACTGCGTCAGGTCTTCCGCCATGCGCTTGGTCAGGGTGGTCACGAGCACCCGCTCGCCCAGGGCGGCGCGGGCGCGGATCTCGGCGAGCAGGTCGTCCACCTGCCCGCGTACGGGACGGACGTCAATGGGCGGATCGACGAGGCCGGTCGGGCGAATGATCTGCTCGACCACGGCGCCGCCGGAGTGCCGGAGCTCATAAGGCCCCGGTGTCGCCGACACGAACATCAGCTGGCTGCCGCGCGCTTCCCATTCCTCGAAGTTCAACGGGCGGTTGTCGAGCGCCGACGGGAGGCGGAACCCGTACGCCACGAGCACTTCCTTCCGCGACCGGTCCCCGTGATACATGCCGCGGATCTGCGGGATGGTCTGGTGGCTTTCGTCCACGATCATGAGCGCGTCTGCCGGGAGATAGTCGAGCAGGGTCGGCGGCGGCTGACCAGGCTCGCGGCCGGTGAGATGGCGCGCGTAATTCTCGATGCCGTGGCAGTACCCGATCTCCTTGATCATCTCCAGGTCGAACATCGTCCGCTGGTGCAGCCGGTGCGCCTCGAGCACTTTGCCTTCGTTCTCGAGCTTCGCGCGATACCAGTTCAACTCTTCCTTGATGGTTTCGACGGCGCGCTTCGACTTGTCGCGCGAGGTGACGAAATGCGTCTTCGGGTAGATGGCAACCTTGTCGTGGCGGCGCAGCGTCTTCCCCGTGAGTGGATCGAACGACACCAGTTCGTCCACTTCGTCACCGAACAGCTCGATGCGGACGGCGGTGTCCTCATAGGACGGGTATACCTCGACGATGTCCCCCCGGACCCTGAAGACGCCCCGAGTGAACTCGTGGTCGTTGCGCTCGTACTGTATTTCGACGAGCTTGCGAAGGATCTGGTCACGATCGATCCGTTGCCCGCGCTCGAGCGGCAGCATCATCCCGTAATACGCCTCCGGGGACCCGAGGCCGTAGATGCATGACACGCTGGCGACGATGATGACGTCGCGACGTTCGAAGAGCGATCGCGTGGCGGAGAGCCGCATGCGGTCGATCTCGTCGTTGATCGTCGCTTCCTTCTCGATGTACGAGTCGGTGGTCGGAACGTACGCCTCCGGCTGGTAGTAGTCGTAGTAGCTGACGAAGTACTCGACGGCGTTGTCGGGGAAGAAGCGCCGGAATTCCTGGTAAAGCTGTGCCGCGAGCGTCTTGTTGTGGGCCATGACCAGCGTCGGCCGGTTCACGCGCGCGATGCACTGCGCCATCGTGAACGTCTTGCCTGAGCCCGTCACGCCGAGCAGGACCTGCGCCTTGTCGCCGCGGTTCAGCCCATCGACCAGCTCGTCGATCGCGCGCGCCTGGTCCCCGAGCAGCTCGAAGTTTGTAACCAGGTTGAAGCGATCGTACTTGGATGACATCTCAGGGCAGTACAGCGCGCCGGATGGCGCTCACGGCAATCCCTGATCGTACCACAGGGGCGGACGTCAGCCTCCGCTACCTCCGGGCCTCGGACGCCTTGTACGGCGCGTAGTAACCGGACCGCGTGCGGATCTTGACGTGCTTCAGTCCCTCGCGCAGCACGCGCACCTTGACGTCGCGCCAGGCGCCGTCCTGTCTCTTGTTGGTGGAGAGATAGCCGATGCTGTAGCGCGCGGCGATATCCCCGAGGATCTTTTCGTACATCTTGTCGAGATCCTTGAGGTTGGTCGGAAAGAACGCCTGCCCTCCGGTGGCGGAGGCGAGCCGGTGGAGGGTCTGTTGGAGCGTGAGCCGGTTGCTGCCGCCGCGCTGGAGATATCCAATCGCGTAGACCGTGACATCGGACGACTTCAGCAGATCGAGCAGCTCTCCCTGGTTCATCGCGCTACGCGTATCTTCACCGTCTGTATACATCACCAGGATCTTGTCGCCGGTCTGTGACGACGCGCCCGTGAGGTAGACGCCGATGGCGTCGTAGAGCGCCGTGTAGCCGTCCGGCTTGCGGCGACGCAGATGCTCGACGAGCCGTGGATCGTCCCCTTCGAACCGGGCGACGCGGACCTCGGTGTCGAAGTCGACGACAGTGATGTCCTGGACGCGTTTGACGTTGTCGAGAAACCGGATCGCGGCCGTGCGGATGTCCTTCATGTCGTCGGCCATCGAGCCGCTCATGTCGATCATGAAACCAAGGTGCAGCGGCGGCGCGTTCTCGGGGTCGCCGCCGGCAAAGTACTGCACCGTCTGACGGGTCCCGTCCTCGACGATCTCGAAATCCTCCGGCTTGAGCCCGGTCAGCGGCGTGCCTGCCTTGTCGGCGACGAAGACGCCGAAGTTCACGAGGTCGACGCCGGCTCGAAACACCGGCTGCTGCGCACTGACACCGGCGACTGCCAGCCCCACCAACGCGATTGCTGCTATGCGGATCATCCTGGGCTCCGACACCGAATCCGTTCTCAGAACACTTTGAATACGCTCACTCGAACCACGTGCGTGCCGCGACTGCCGTCCGTATTCACGCCGCGGAAACCGTAGCCCCATTCGACCGCGGTGAGGAGGCCGAACGGCGCCGGAACCTCCGCGGCGCCGCCGAGGCCGGTGTAGTTTCTCAGTCCGCGGCCGTATCCGGGATCGCGGACCGCCGCGGCATCGATGAAGCCGTCGAGCCGGAGCACTTTTGCCGCGGACCACGCGACAGCGCCACGGGCGACACCGCCGCGGTCGTACCGCACGAGAGCCGAGGGGTACCCGCGCAGTCGATTGTCGAACGTCCCGAACGAGTAGCGGCTGAAGCGGTCCAGGTCCCGCCCATCCATCCACTGCGCTTCGATCCGCGTCACGAGACGTGGTGAGAGCACGGAGGATTTGACAACGCCGACGCCGAAACGCTGGAACGTCGCATGACCAGGCCGGTAATCGGTCCCGCCACCCCACGGCCGCCAGCCGACGCGGCGGGCGGGATTCCACCACAGCGAACCGGTCCATCCGGCGCGCTGACCTTCGAGTGTCACTCGCGCCGCGTGGACGACCTGATCCGGCGGCACGACAAACGCCGCGTCGGTCTCAGGAGCCGCCCGGAGGCGAGTGTAATCGAGATCGTAGCCCACGCGAACTGAGATGCGACTGGTCATCGGGCGCAACACCCATACCGACGCGTGCGCCGGACGCTGGCGGATCGCTTCGTTGTAAATTTCGCGTCCGTTTCGGAAAGAGCGGTCGTTGTAAGAGGACGCAATTCCAAAGGCGCGACCCGCAAGCTGCCAGCGGCTCTTCAGTATCGATGGGACGGAGAACGCCATCTGTGCGTATGCCCCGCCGAAGAACCCCGTGAACTGCGTGCCGGTCCCGAAAAAGTCGAAGTCGACATAACTGATCCCCGCAAACGGCAGCGGCCGGCGAATGTTCGGATCGATGATCACGCCTCCGGCAAGCGTCCGGACGTGTGTCGCCGCTTTCGCCACCTCCACGACCGACACCGCTCCTCCTTGAACCGTCGCGGGTTGCCGCCGCAGGTACCGATAACCCTGCGGCGTGTCGCGCAGCATCACCGACGGCGACGCGTAAGCCGCGGCCCGCCTGGCCTCGAAGTCCGATGGATTGAGCGCGTGATCGTCGAACGTGGTCTGGCGATGGATCGGCGTGCGGTGAGCCGCTCCTTCGTAGATCTGGCGGATGTCCGACTGCGCCAGGAGCCAGACGCCTTTCTGCACTTCGCGAAAGTTGTCGACCTGCTCCGACGAGATGATGGCTCCCCGCAACCCGGTCTGGGTAGCCGCGACTCGCGCCATACTGAAGCCCTCCATCGCGATCCACGCCCGTCCGCTGAACAGCGATCCCGGGCCTGCGGGCCCGAACGAGACGACGTAGCAGCGGATCCCGTTGACGGTGTCGTCGTCTTCGAGCCGGTACCGATACTGATCCGTGAGGCTGATGACGAGGGGCAGCGAGGCCACGCGCTCCGGCTCGAGGATCGGGAGACGCGGCACTCCCCCGGCCTGAAACTCGACGCCGTTTATTCTGATATCCCGCTGCTCCACCTCGGTCCGTCCATGGTCGGCGTAGACGATCGTGCGAGCGCTCACGGTCAGCGGGGCTGGAAAGCCCGGCGCCTCGAACGTCAACGTCATCGTGCCCGAAGAGATCACACGCGCCGTCAGCGCCGCCTGACGGCGGACCGCTGCCTGGTGCCGGGCGATGACTTCTTCCACGGCAAGCCTGCGTCCGGCGCGGACTTGCACGTCCTCTGCGAAACGCTCGCCCGATGCCGCCGCCAGGCGCACGATCACGAGATCGCCGGGGAGGTCCGCGCGTTCGATCACCTGGTGCGGAGGCGCGACGCGAAGATCGTCCCCGGCCCGGCATCGCAGCAACGCGACATGCTCCTGCGTCTGCGGGTGCAGCATCAGGCCGGAGACCGATGTCCCGCAGGACACCACCGGGCCAGGCACCGGGGCGAGGCCCCGCGGCAGCAGCGCGGCTGCCCGGGCAGCGGCGTCGAAGAACGCACGGGCCGCAATCACATCAGCCGGGGCCGGAACGGCGACCTCCGTTTCATGCCGCGTCGACTCGAGCGCGGCGGCGAGATCGCCGGCTGGGACGAGCTGCGGGAGCAGGTCCGCGTACGCCGCCAGACCCCGGTCGAGAAGCGCCACTCGCACGACCGCCGGCGCCACGACCGCGATCACTGCAGAGCTCCCGACCGCCGCCCGATACTCGGTCAGCGTCTGTTTCACGTCGAAGGCGAGCCGGTCGAGCGTGGTGACCGCCGGTTCGGATACGACCACGGCGAGGCCCGGCCGGCCGCCCCGGCGCCGGATCTCATCGAAGGCCGGGGGCAGGCCGGGATCGGACGGCGCGGTGATGCGTACGAGAACTGTAAGCCCCGAGAGCGTTTCCGGCAGGAGAAGCAATTGCCCGGCGGCGATCGTAATGTTTATACAGGCGCCGCACGGCGGATCGAGAGGGCGCGGTTGTGCCACCACCGACTGACCGCACCACAGCCACACGAACGCGGCCGACAGCTGGGCGTATAATCTGCGATTGGTCATGAGCATCGAACCGCTAGTGGGATCAGCCCTCGCGGGGATCGTCTGACGTGCGAGTTGTTGCCGTCTGCCAGGACGAGCTCGTCATCAGAACCCTCGATGACGTCCTGGAGCCGAGTTTCGACGTCGAGTTCCTCCTGGAGAGCGGCCCGCTCGCCCGTCGTCTCCACGACGCCGGACTTCCCATCACGGTCGGTGATCCCCGTCGCATCGATACGTACCTCAAGGCCGACATCTCTCCGAGCACCTGCTTCCTGGTCGAAGACAACGGCCGCCGCAGCGTCAAGAAAACCCTGGCCGCAATCCGTGACGCTGGCGGCACGCTGACCTACGTCGTGCACACCGGCGTCGCCGTGCAGCCACGCAACTCCGACGCGCTCAAGGCGGAGTTCCCGGACGTCGCGGACATGGATCTCTCCGAGCTCGTCCGCCCGGCGCTCGTGACGGAGCTCAGCCGGTCGATGACCCGCGCGCGCGTACAGCAGTACCAACGGTACTTCGCCGATGCCGATCGCGTGCTGATTCTTCTGCACAACGACCCGGATCCCGATGCGCTCGCAAGCGGGCTCGCGCTCCGCAACCTGCTGCGCCGCACGAAGACGACGGCGATCATCGGCGCCATGCAGGGAGTCACGCGCCCCGAGAACCTGCGGATGGCGAACATGCTCGACATCCACGTCGAGCCGATTACGCCGACCTCCTTCCGCGACTTCGACAGGATCGCGACGGTGGACGTCCAGCCGCATTACTTCGGCGGCCTGCTGCCGCGCGTCGATCTCGTGGTGGACCATCATCCGGAACAGCAGGGGTACATTGCGGTCTTCAAGGATATCCGCGCGGATTACGGCTCCACGTCGACGATCCTGACCGAACATCTGCGCGCGGTCGACGTGAACATCTCCGAGCGCACGGCGACCGCGATGCTGTACGCGATCAAGTCCGACACGCTCTTCTTCGCCCGGCACACGAACCGCGTGGATCTGGAGGCGTTCACGTTCCTCTATCCGCTGGCCGACGCGGCGCTGATTCGGAAGATGGAAGGGGCGGAAATCACGCTCGAGCGCCTCGAGTACGTGACGCGCGCGAGCCAGGGCGGACTGATGCGCGATCAGGTGTTCTGCGCCTTCATCGGGGAGGCGCCGCGCGAAGACTTCATCCCCTATACGGCCGACTTCTTCCTGCAGCTCGAAGACGTCAAGTGGACGATCATTGCCGGCGTCGTCGGCGAGTGCCTGATCATCAGCGTCCGCAATCTTGGTTATTCGCGCAATGCGGGAGAGTTCGTCAAGCGGTGGTTTGCGGACATCGGCAGTGCCGGCGGCCACCGCGCGATGGCGAAGGCCGTCGTGCCGATGGAACGGTTCCGCGCGAAGTTCGGCGAGCTCGAAGGGCCGGCGATCACCGCGCGAATTGCCGAAATGGCGGAACAGTTCCTCCACGAGCCGGCGCCCGACAAGAAGAAAGAACCTGTGGCACGCTGATTAACCGAGCGCCTGGTCGAGATCGGCGATCAAGTCGTCCGGATCCTCCAACCCCACTGAGAGCCTGGCCATACTTTTGGTGACGCCCGCGCGCTGCAGTTCCTGTTCGGAGTGTCCCCACTGCGACGTGAGGACCGGCAGGCTGCAGAGGCTCTCCACCCCCCCGAGGGAAGCGGCGCGGTTGAACAGCGTCAGGCGGTCGAAGAACTGCGCCGCCCGTTCGTAGCCTCCGCCCACGTCCATGCAGATCATCCCGCCGAACCCGCGCATCTGCTTCTTGGCAATGACATGGTCCTCGTGCGCAGCGAGCCCGGGATAGTGAACCGTCTGCACGCGCGTGTCGGCGGCCAGCCACGTTGCGATCTTCATCGCACTCTGGTTATGCCGATCCATGCGCACGGTCAACGTCTTGAGCCCGCGGCCGAGAGCGTACGCCGCATGAGGATCGAGCACCGTTCCGAGCAGCTTCCGCGCTTTTTGCACGCGGTCGAGCAGCTCGGCGGGCCCCGCGAGCACTCCCGCGGTGACGTCGCTGTGGCCGTTCAGGTATTTGGTCGCGCTGTGCATGACGAGGTCGACGCCTAGCGCGATTGGGGACTGGTTCACCGGGGATGCGAACGTGTTGTCGATCACCGAGATGACACCGCGCTTGCGGCATGCGGTCGCGACAGCGGCGATATCGACGCAGCGCAGGGTCGGATTGATCGGTGACTCGAACCAGAGCAGCTTCGTGTCCTCTGAAAGGACCGCGTCCGGCGTCCGCAGCTCCTCGACCGACACGAATCGCGATCGCACGGCGAAATGGCTGACGAGGTCCGCCAGCAGGTGCAACGTGCCGCCGTAGATCGCGGAGCTGCAGACGACCTCGTCGCCGGCCTCCAGCAGCCCGAATAGCGCGGTGCTGGTCGCACCCTGGCCGCTCGAAAGCAGCATCGCCGTGGCGGCCCCTTCGAGCTTCGCGATCTTTTCCTCGACCGCGGTGACGGTCGGGTTGCCGTACCGCGAATACAGGAACTTGTCCGAGCGTCCCTCGTTGAAATCCAGCACTTCCTGCGCGCTGTCGAAGACGAAGGTCGTGGTCTCGTAGATGGGCGTCGTGATCGGCTGGGCGTTCTGCAGACCACGGGCGCGTTGCACGAGCTGGGTGGCGATGTTCATGAAGGGAGCTTACAGCCGGACGGGCGCCGGCTGGCCGCCATTGGGGCGGTGGACCGCTTCCCCCTGTTCCGCACCGGCCCCGACGATCGGGTCGATGAATTGGCGATACGCGTCCTCGTAGCCACGATCGAGGAGCTCGCTCATTGTCTGGATGCGATCCGACCGCTCGTCGTAGACGCCGGCAAAGTCGAACGCCGTCAGCGGGTAGTGCGCCGGCCGGATCAGAAAGAGACTCGCAAACCGGCCGGCGAACTGATCCAGCGCGTGGCGCAGCGACGCCGCCTCGAACGCCGCCAACTGCTCCCCCGCGCGGCCGCGAACGTCGGAGCGGCCCGCGCTCAGCTCGTGGGGCCGCGCCGGGCGCGGCGATGGCGCGACGAGAATGATCTGCTCCGCGCCGGCGTGTGCCGCTTCTTCGAGCAGACGGCCGAGCGCGTCAGGGCGATCGCACAGCCGGTGCGTCTCCCCCTGCCAGGGTCCCTCGGGGCTGAATTTCACCAAATGCGGTTCCGTGGCAATCGGCACCGCAAGGGCCGCCGCCAGCGCGTCAATCAGGTGATCGCGAGGGACGCCCGCGAGATCGAATGCTTCGAGCTGCCGTGCACCCGGTTCCGGAAGTCCGCGCGAGAAGAACCTGGCGCGGTGCGCCGGCCCGAGGAGCGCAAACACCACGTCCCGTCGCGCGTCCATGTCGTGCACGGTCACGAGTAGTTCGCGGAAGCCGGGCTGTCCGAGGTTCTCCGACAGGAGCTCGACGTACTTCCTCGCAAGCTGGAGACGGTCCGGCGCCGCGATCGGCGCGGCTCCGCGGATGAGAACCCACAGCTCGGTGGCGCAGCGTTCGACCAGCGTGTCTGCCGAGAGTGGTGCGCCGAAGAGCCGCGCAAGGGACGCGACGCGCGACCGCCGGCGGCCGTGCTGTCGCACCAGCGACACGATGGCGTCCACTGCCAGAATCGCAAGACCGGCAACGAGCGCAAGCAGGACGAGGCGCGGGATGATCGTGGGCAGAACCGACGGCTGAAACAGCGTGGTGATCCAGCGGGTGTACGCGTCGGTGAGCGCCGCACCGGCCGACAGGCCAAGCAAGGTCGTGACCATGCCCGCCAGACCGACGATGACAGCGAGCGCCAGGAGGGTGACGGGCAGCAGCAGGAGGATGCCCGCGGCGGCAGCCGCGAAGCCCGCGAGACGGAGCGGCCGTCGCCAGCCGTACAGCCGGCGGGCCGATGCATGGTTCCAGATGCCGGAAGGTTCCCACAGCCGCGCGCCACCGTCTATCGCGGCGAAGAGTGCGGAGGCGGCGCCGATGCCTCGCCCGGCGACGAGGTCCACTTTGATGCCTGCTTCATGGAGCGCGCGCAGGACCCCTGCGTGATACGCGCCTGCGGTGCCGGTGCCCGTCAGGAGGACGGCCGTCCGAAGCCGCGTCGAATACGTCCGATCGCGGGCATCGGGCGTGATCACGCCTCGCCGCCGGCCTCGTCGTAGAGCGTCACGACCTTGACGACCTCGAAGCGGCGGCTGCCGTTCGGCGCGGTGACGGTGACTTCGTCCCCTTCTTCGCGGTTGACCAGCGCGCGGCCGATGGGAGACGCCGTGGAGATCATGCCCAGGTCCGGATCCGCGTCTTCCGGCATGACGAGCTGGTAGACAACCGTCTGCCCCGCCCCGTCCTTCAAGTGCACGGTCGAGCCGAACCCGACCTTGTCGCGCGGCACCCGATCGAGATTCATCAGCGCAATCTCGCTGACACGTCGCTTGAGCATGCTCACGCGCGACTCGACAAGCCTTTGGCGTTCCTTCGCGGCGTGATATTCGGCGTTCTCGCGCAGATCACCGAGCTCGCGCGCACGCTGGATCTCTTTCGGCAGCTCGGTCTTCAGCTCCCTCTCGAGTTGATGAATCTCTTCTTCGAACTTCTTGAGGAGACGCGCCTTCATCGAGGAGATGGTAGCACTAGCCCCGCGTCAGCGGGGCGTTATCAAAAAATGCGCCTAGCGAGGCGGAGCCCTACGCTCTGAGGCGAAGCCTCGCTAGAATCATCCCTGTGGAGCGAATCTCGAGCCGCCAGAACAGCCTCGCGAAGCGCTTTCGCGCGCTCGCGCACGCCGGTGCCGGCGGCGATGACATCCTGCTGGACGGCCCGCATCTGCTCGAGGAAGCGCTCGACGGCGGTCTTGCCGTCAGCATCGCGGCGTTTGCGGACAGCGCTCTCGTCAGTCGGCTCGTGACGCTCGCCGATCGGGCGGCGCTCGCAGGCGTGCGAACGCGCGCCGCGACCGACGCGCTGTTCCACGCGCTGAGTCCCGCGCAACAGCCGTCCGGCGTCGTGTCGATCGCGCGCCGCCCGGTCGCGGATCTCGACGCGGCCCTCGTCCGTGCACCTCAGCTGCTGGTCCTGCTCGAGGGCGTGCAGGATCCCGGCAACGTGGGCGCCATCATTCGCGCGGCCGAAGCGTTCGGTGCCACCGCCGTGATCGTCGGCGCCGGTTCAGCGGATCCGTTTGGATGGAAGGCGCTTCGGGGGGCGATGGGCAGCTCATTGAGGCTTCCCGTGGTGTCGCGCGCGTCGCTCGCCGACACGCTGCGGACGCTTCGAGCGGCGAACGTCCGCATCCTTGCCGCGGTGCCCAGGGCCGGGCAGGCGCCGGCGGAGCTCGACCTGCGGGCGCCATCGGCGATCGTGCTCGGAGGCGAAGGCGCGGGCGTCACCGACGCTCTCGCAAACGGAGCCGACGAGCGCATCACCGTCCGGATGCAGCCGCCGGTCGAGTCGTTGAATGTCGCCGTGGCCGCGGCACTCGTCCTGTACGAAGCCTCGAGACAGAGGGCCGATGTCGCTGTTTGATGATCCGGAAGACGCGGCGCTCGCGCAGGCCGTCGATTCGTCGGCGCCCCTCGCGGAGCGGATGCGTCCGCGGACGCTGGACGAATTCGTTGGCCAGGAGGGACTCATCGGACCCGGCCGTCCGCTGCGCGCCGCAATCGAACAGGACCGCCTGCAGTCGATCATTCTCTGGGGACCCCCCGGGACGGGCAAGACGACGCTGGCGCGACTGATCGCGACCGCGACACACTCCAGGTTTGTCGCCTTCAGCGCCGTCCTGGCCGGGATCAAGGAAATCCGCGCCGTGATGACCGAGGCCGAGG
>JACDCA010000623.1 GCA_013694635.1 Acidobacteriota bacterium
TGATGCGGTCGAAAGCGGACGCACCGGCAACGAAGTCTTTTCTCTCCGCGGCCATGTAGCCGCTGGCGGATCGCAACACGATTGCGAGCGCGGTTTTCTCAGGCACGTCGATCAGTTCGAGGCTGACTATCGTCATCAGCTTTTCGCCGTTGACGATCCTGGTCTGGCCGACGCGGGCCCATTCCGACAGGATCCTCGACACCGGCACGTCCTGCGCAACAACGGTCACGAGTCCGTTGTTGATCGTGAGTCTGAGCTGACCGGCGGCGGCCGGTGCTGCGAGGGCGGTAAGCATGGCCGCGACAAACGCACAGCGGAATATCATCTGCATTTTATGGCTCCGGGGACTCAATAAGTATACGCCCCCTTTAGACAGTTCGACGACGCCTGGGGACGAAGAAAAAGCTATCAGCTGTCAGCTCTCACCTCGTGCGGGTGCAAGCGACGTGAAACCCCTAACGGCTGTGCTGAAAGCTGATGACTGAGAGCTGATGGCTACGTCAGTTTCGTCACCCAGAGGGGCGAATCTTTGCGCGGAAGGTCGCAGGAGCGGCAGACGTCCGGCCCGCCGCTCTCCAGGTGCTCGCGCCGGACGGCACGGTAGGGCTCGCCGTTCCAGATGTCCTTGATGCTGGAGGTGGTCATATCCCCCAGGATCGTGTGGCCGTCGAAGTCGGCGCAGCACAGCGATACGCGACCGTCCCAGAGGACGGTGAAGGTCAGCCAGGGCCGGTAGCAGGGATAATTGACGTCCGACTCCTGGTTCAGCGTCCCGCCCCAGTTGTGCAGCTCCGTGATGTGGATCTTGTCCGCGATGTTCCGCCAGTGTTCGATGAAGGCCTGTTCGTCGGCGGAGTTGTTCTGGCGGACGAACGACAGGATCAACTTCGGACGCTTCTTGCCGAGCTCGGCGCGAATTCGCACGATCCGCTCGATGTTCGAGATGACCTTGTCGTACTTGAGCCCGAGGCGTGTCGACTCGAAGACTTCCTTCCCCGATGCATCCACGCTGATGTTGATGGCGTCGAGCCCGGCTTCGATCATTCCGCGCGCAACCTGCTCGTTGATCAGCGACCCGTTGCTGATCATCCCGACCTCGCGGATGCCGCGCTCCTTCGCGTAGCGCACTTTCTCCACGAGCTTTCGGTCGACGAAGGGCTCACCGTAGTTGTGGACGCGTACGTGCGTAATGCCAAGCTCCGCGCACTCGTCCACGACCTTCTTGAAAAGATCGAAGCTCATGATCCCCTGCTTGCGGTGCATCTCGTCGCGCGGACAGAACACGCACTTGGCATTGCAGATGTTCGTGCTCTCGATCTGGACGATCTCCGGCAGGATGGGCGAACGGTCGCGGCCGGTTGCGAGCATCAGCCGGCGCACGGGCTTGGCCTGTCTGCGGAGCGCCGCCTCGGCCAGTTTTCGCGCGCGGGTCTTGAGGTGGAGCTGTGACATTACCTCTGCTGAAATGACGAAATGACCCGCATCAGGATCTCATCGAGCTCTACGGTCGGCTCGTACCCGATAAGAGCCGCGATGCGGCGAATGTCCGGGACGCGTCGCGCCATATCCTCGAAGCCCGACTCGTATGCCTGGTCATACGGGATGCGCACGATCTCGGACGAGCTTCCAGCGAGTTTTCGGACTTTCAGCGCGAGAGCTCCAATCGTGATCTCGTTGCCGTTGCCGATATTGAAGACCTGGCCGACTGCGCGGGGTTCGTTGATCAAGGCTACCATGGCGCGCACCACGTCGCCCACGTACGTGAAGCTCCGCGACTGCGTACCGTCCCCGAACACCGTGATCGGCTGCCCTGCGAGCGCCTGTTGCACGAAGTTGGGGATCACCATCCCGTATTGACCCGTCTGCCGAGGCCCTACGGTATTGAAGAGGCGCACGACGATGACCGGAAGTTTGCGTTCTTTCCAGTAGGCGAGCGCGAGGAACTCGTCGATGAGCTTGCTGCAGGCATAGGCCCAGCGGTGCTTGCTCGACGGGCCCAGCACCAGATCCGCATCCTCGGAGAAGGGCACGCTGGTGCTCTTGCCGTAGACCTCGGAAGTCGACGCGATCATGACCAGCTTCTTCTTCTTGCTCGCGTGCTTGAGGACGACCTCGGTACCGTGGACGTTGGTCTCGATCGTATGAACCGGTCTCTCGACGATCAGTTTGACGCCGACGGCGGCTGCCAGGTGCACGACCACGTCGCAGCGGTCGATCAGCTCGGCGAGCA
>JACDCA010000625.1 GCA_013694635.1 Acidobacteriota bacterium
CCCACCCGCGGTCGGTCTGCACGGGACCGCCGATGCACAGTGGCAATTCGTTGCCCACCCCGATCGGCGGGTCCAGTTGCACCATCGTGCTCGCCGGCACCTCCGTGGGTCTGTTGAGCACGATGCCGAAAGCCCCCTCCGGAAGGTAGTCGCACAGCAGCACGACCGTCTTCGCGAAGTTGGGGTCCTGCATCTGCGGCATCGACAGCAGCAGCGTTGGTTTGAATATGCTCATGTGCGTCCTGCGGCTCGCGCGCCGCGCGTTTAGCCATCGAGCTGCTCCACGGCCCATTTCACGTGCTCGCGAACCAGCGGATCGAGGCTCGTCTCCTCGCGCGAACCCTCGAGGGCGGCGGCCGCTTCCGGATCGCCGCTGTTGCCGACAGAGACGGCAAGATTCCGGCGCAGCCGTCTTACCCCGGCGCGTTTCATGGGGCTTCCCTTCAACAGGTGCCGCAGCTCATCATCCCGCCGCTGCCAGAGGTCCAGAAGCCGCGGGGCGTGCAGGCCTGCTCGAGGCTGCCACGCGGGATCGTTCGAGACGGCGTCACGCCGGTTCCAGGGGCAGACCTCCTGGCAGATATCGCAGCCATACGCATGCGCGCCGATTGCCGGCCGGTACTCGACGGGGATGGGCCCCTTGTTTTCAATCGTCAGGTACGAAAGGCACCGTCGTGCGTCCAGGTGGTAAGGCTCCCTGAGCGCTCCGGTCGGACAGGAGTCGATGCACAGCGTGCAGCGCCCGCAGTGCTCCAGCGCACGCGTGTCCGGGTCGAGAGCCAGGTCGCAGATGATCGCCGACAGAAACAACCAGGACCCGAGGTCACGATTGATGAGGCAGGTGTTCTTGCCGATCCAGCCCAGGCCCGCGTACTGCGCGTAGACGCGCTCCTGGATCGGCCCCGTGTCGACGTACGCGCGGTGTTCGAAGTGACCGGTGATATCGCGAATGGACTTGACGAGCTTGGTCAGGCGCGCCTGAATGACGTCGTGGTAATCGTCTCCCCACGCGTATCGGGCGATCGATGCACGTGTGGCTTGATCGTTGCCGGTCGAGGCGCGCTGTGGCGTGTTGTAGAGCGTGCCCAGGACGATGACCGACCGCGCCGAGGGAAGGACGGCGCGAACGTCGGCTCGCCCCTCCGCGGTCCGCTCCATGTAGTGCATCTCGCCGTGGTAGCCGCGAGCGATCCACTCGCGAAGAAACTGCAGCTCGTCGAAGTCCTCCGCCGGCGCGACCCCGCACAGATCGAAGCCGCACCTGCTCGCAAGGTTCTTTACGTCGGCGGCTGAGGGCCCCGGCATGGGTCGTTACGTCCGCTTTCGGCCAGGCACGACCAGGAGCACGATCCCCGCGACGACGGCGATGCCGCCCACAATGGGAGGGATCGGGATGGTCTTTCTCTCCTTCGCGGTCGCCTCGAAGGGGCCGATATCCACGACGGTCTTCTCGTCGGTCCATGAAACGCCGCCCCACAGCAACCCGACAAGGCCGATGATGATCAGAACCATTCCCGCGATGCGCATCGGTGTCATGCAATCTCTCCCGCGTCAGCTCTTGACCAGCTGGCGCAACACGTAAGGCAGGATCCCGCCGTGGCGGAAAGCCACGAGCTCTTCCGGCGTGTCGATACGCGCGACGGCAGCGAACTCGCAGACCTTGCCGTCTTCGGACGTCGCCCGAACGGCCACGGTGCCACCCGGCGTGAGCTCCGGGCCCGTGCCGAGCACGTCGAAGAGCTCGTGGCCGGTGAGCTTCAGCGTCACCGCCGTCTCTGCGTCGCGGAACTGCAGCGGCAGGATGCCCATGTTCACCAGGTTGCTGCGGTGAATCCGCTCGTAGCTCTCGGCAATGACCGCACGGACACCCAGGAGCAGCGTGCCCTTGGCAGCCCAATCCCGGGACGAGCCCGAGCCGTATTCCTTGCCAGCGATGACGATGAGCGGCACCCCCCGCTCCCGATACGCCACCGACGCGTCGTAAATCGTCGCTACCTCGTGATCCGGCAACAGCATCGTCCACCCGCCCTCGGTGCCGGGTGCGAGCTGGTTCTTCAGGCGGATGTTCGCGAACGTGCCGCGCATCATCACTTCGTGGTTGCCGCGGCGCGCGCCGTAGGAATTGAAGTCGCGCGGCGCCACCCCCTTCGAGATGAGGTACTGGCCGGCCGGGCTGTCGGCCGGGATCGAACCCGCCGGGGAGATGTGATCCGTCGTCACACTGTCGCCGAGGGACGCGAGCACACGGGCGGCGCTGATGTTGGCCGGAGGCGTCGGCTCCAGCGTCAACCCCTCGAAGAACGGCGGATTGCGGATATATGTCGAGTCCTCGTCCCAGGCGAACCGCTCGCCGGCAGGGATCGGGAGGCTGCGCCATCGCTCGTCGCCATGGAACACCGTCGCGTACTGATCGCGGAACATGTGCGACTTCACCGCCAGCAGCATCGTCTTCTGGATCTCGCGCTCGCTCGGCCAGATGTCTCTCAGATACACGGGACTGCCACTGCGGTCGCGACCCAGCGGCTCGGACGTCAGGTCTATCTGCATCTTGCCGGCAAGCGCGTAGGCGACGACAAGCGGCGGTGAGGCGAGATAATTCGCCCGCACCTGCGACTGGATCCGCCCCTCGAAGTTGCGATTGCCGCTGAGCACGGATGCGACGACGAGATTCTTCTCGCGAACAAAATTTGACACCGCCTCGGGGAGCGGCCCGCTGTTGCCGATGCACGTCGTGCACCCGTAACCGACGATGTTGAAGCCGAGCTCCGCGAGATACTCGAGCAGGCCCGACGCCTTGTAATACTCGGTCACGATCAGCGAGCCTGGCGCGAGGCTCGTCTTCACCCACGGCTTCACCGTCAGGCCCCGCTGGACAGCGTTGCGCGCCAGCAGACCGGCCGCGATCATCACGCTCGGATTCGACGTATTCGTGCAACTCGTGATCGCGGCGACGACGACCGAGCCATGATCGAGATCGTCGATGCCGGGCGTCAATTCCAGTTCGGCGACCGCCGGGCCGGCGGCAGCCGCGGCCACCGCGATCGTTTCACCAGGTTTCACAACCGGGACCGCAGGCTTCGGCTTGCGCTCGGCGAGCATCGTCTCGAGCGCCTGCTGGAACTTCAGCTTCGACTGACGCAGCGACACCCGATCCTGCGGCCGCTTCGGCCCGGCCAGGCTGGGCTCGACGGTCGAGAGATTCAGCTCGAGCGTTGCCGTGTACGTCGGGTCGATTGAATCCGCCGTGCGGAAAAGCCCTTGCTCCTTCGCGTACGCCTCGACGAACTGCACGTGCGCTTCATCCCGTGCAGTCAACCGAAGGTAGTCGAGCGTCATGTCGTCGATCGGACAGATCGCGATGGTCGCTCCGTATTCCGGCGACATGTTGCCGAGCGTCGCGCGGTCGGCGATCGTCAGCGACTCAAGGCCCGGTCCGTAGAACTCGACGAATTTTCCGACGACGCCGAATTTGCGGAGGCGTTCAGTAATGGTGAGCACGAGATCCGTCGCCGTCGCCCCTTCCGGAAGACGATCGATCAGCCTGAAGCCGACTATCTCGGGAATCAGCATCGAGATCGGCTGCCCGAGCATCGCCGCTTCCGCCTCGATTCCCCCGACGCCCCAGCCGACGACCCCGAGCC
>JACDCA010000631.1 GCA_013694635.1 Acidobacteriota bacterium
CGTCATCGAGAGCCATAGAAGCGCCCTGCAGCGCCACGGTGCAGGAAATGTGGCGGTCGTCGTGCTTGATAACGCGACTGGCGAGTGGCTGGCGTGGGAAGGCTCCGGCCGCTATGAAGACGCGGCACGGGGAGGAACGATCAATGGCGCTGTCGCGCCCCGGCAGCCTGGTTCCGCGCTGAAACCATTCACGTACGCGCTCGCGTTCGAGGAGGGGTTCACGCCGGCAAGCGTTCTCGCAGACATTCCGTCGAGCTTCCCGACTGCCGAAGAAGGAATCGTCTACAGCCCACGCAACTATGACGGACGCTTCCGTGGGCCGCTGCTGGCGAGAGCAGCGCTTGCGGGATCGGAAAACGTTCCAGCAGTGGCGCTGGCTTCCGAGGTAGGCATAGCGAAGCTGCTGCGATTCCTGACGCGTGCCGGCCTGACGACTTTCGAGAAGACCGCGTCGCACTATGGCCTGGGTCTCACCCTGGGAAATGCGGAAGTGCGGCTCGACGAGCTGACAGCGGCGTATTCCACTTTCGCCCGTGGCGGCGAATGGATCCAGCCAACCTACCTGCTTCGGCCCAAGCCGGCGGGGGAGTCGCGGCGCATCGTCTCGCAACGCACCGCCTTCTGGATCACCGATATCCTCTCGGACGCCGAGGCCCGCGAGTACGTGTTCGGGCGGGGTGGCAGCCTGGAGTTTCCGTTCCCTGTCGCGGTGAAGACGGGAACGTCGCAGGCGTACCACGACAACTGGACGGTCGGATACTCCAGACACGTGACCGTTGGCGTGTGGGTCGGCAATTTCGACCGCACGCCGCTGCGAAACTCGAGCGGTGTCACCGGCGCAGCGCCGATCTTCCACGGCGTCATGCTCGCCGCGGAGCGGCGTGTTGCCGGAGACGTGGCCGCGCACGGTGGCGAGCGGATCGTCGAGATGACCGGCAGTTCTGTCCAGCGTGAGATCTGCACGGTATCGGGGCTCTCGGCAAACCCGTGGTGTCCCACGCGCAGACAGGAGTGGACGGCTGCCGAACGGTCGCTGCTTCCATGCAGTTGGCACCACAGGTCCGACGAAGGACTGCTGACGATCTGGCCGCCGGAGTACCGCGCCTGGGCGGGAGTACAGCCGGACGTGCGACGTGACGACGTGCGACGTGACGACGTGCGACGTGCGGACGTGCGACGTGCAGACGTGCGACGTGCGGACCTGCTATCTGCGGCGCTGACGATCGTGAGCCCGGCTGGAGGTGCAACTTATCTGATCGATCCAACGCTTCGGCGCGAATTCCAGACGCTCACCCTGCGCGCGGTCTCCGCCAGCCGCGGGCGCATCGAATGGAGTGTCAATGGACGCGCGGTCGGAGCTGCCGACTCGGACCGCAAGGTCGAATGGCCGCTGAGCCCGGGCCGCCACCAGATCACGGCCCGTGACCAGGCCGGCCACACGGCTGCCGCCGTGATCGTCGTCCGCTGATCGTGATCCGTACCGGCACCGCGGGCTGGAGCATCCCGCGCGCATCGGCGGACGGGTTTCCCGGCACCGGCACTCACCTGCAGCGGTATGCGCGCGTGCTTCCGGTCGCGGAGATAAACTCCTCCTTCCATCGCCCGCACGCGGCTGCCGTTTACGCGAAATGGGCGGCGATGACGCCGGCGGACTTCAGGTTCGCGGTGAAAGCGCCGCGCACGATCACCCACGAAGCCGAGTTGAGGCGGATTCGGCCGCTGCTGGATCAGTTCCTCGACCAGATCGCGGGTCTCGGCGACAGGCTCGGACCACTAGTGGTGCAACTCCCGCCGTCACTCTCATACAACGCCCGTGTGGCCCGCACCTTCTTCGACCTCCTGCGCGAGCGGCACTCGGGTGCGATCGTGTGCGAGCCGCGACAGGAGACCTGGTTCTCAGACGCGGCAGAGCGTCTCATGGTCGATAACCGCGTTGGACGAGTTGCAGCGGATCCGTCGCGCATCAAGCTCGCAAAGGCGCCGGGTGGCTGGGGCGGCACCGTGTATTACCGTCTGCACGGCTCGCCGCGCAAGTACTGGTCGCGTTATCCTCGGCAGCGTATTACGCAGTGGGCTGCCGACCTGCAGCGTGTTGAGGCCGGATCGGAGGCCTGGTGCAT
>JACDCA010000636.1 GCA_013694635.1 Acidobacteriota bacterium
GGATGCGCTGACGCTGGTGAATACGAAGAGGGATGCATCCCTCATCCCTCCCCTGGATCTCGCACATCTTCCACCAGGAGATCCAGCGGTCTACAAGATGCTGCAGGAAGCAGACACCGTTGGCATCTTTCAGGTTGAATCGCGGGCGCAGATGGCGACGCTGCCGCGGCTCAAGCCGCAGACGTTCTACGACATCGTCGTCGAGGTCGCGATCATCCGTCCCGGGCCGATCGTCGGGCAGATGGTGCATCCGTACCTGAAACGGCGGCAGGGGAGGGAGCCGGTGACGTACCCGCATCCGTCGCTCGAGCCGATCCTCGAGCGGACGCTCGGCATCCCGCTCTTCCAGGAGCAGCTGCTGCGGATCGCGATGGTGGGGGCTGGATTCTCCGGTGGCGAGGCGGAGGAACTTCGGCGGGCGTTCGGGTTCAAGCGATCCGAGCAGCGGATGCAGGTGATCGAGGGGAAACTGCGTGCCGGGATGGCACGCCAGGGCATCACCGGCGAGACAGCCGAAGCGATCATCAAGTCGATCACGTCGTTTGCGCTGTACGGATTTCCCGAATCGCACTCCGCCAGCTTCGCCCTCCTCGTGTACGCGAGCGCGTATCTGAAGGCGCACTACCCGGCGGCGTTCTACACCTCGATGCTGAACAACCAGCCAATGGGCTTCTACCACCCGGCCACGCTCGTGAAGGACGCGCAGCGGCACGGCGTCCGTTTCGCGCCGATCGACGTGCAGGAGTCCGACTGGGAATGCTGCGTACAACCCGACGGGCAGGTGCGCCTTGGCCTCAAGTATGTGAATGGGTTGCGCGCTGACACTGGGCGCGCAATAGCGGAATGCGGGGTGCGGGAGGCGGGATGCGAGGGCTCGGAGATTGCCAGTGGCAGGAACCAGCTGGAAGTCGTAGCGTCGGATCGTTGCCCGAAATGTGGGTGTGACGATCCGTCGATGCTCGAAGAAACGCCGGAGGCAACCTACTTCTGCAACGTGTGTGCGAATGAGTGGAGTGGAAGGCGCTCTGGTGCCGCAAGCGCGTTGGAATCACCCGAAAGCCCGAGCCCCGATTCGGCATCCAGCATTCCGCATCCGGCATCCCGGTATGCGTCGATCGAAGATCTGATCGCCCGAACGCGTCTGCGGCGCGACGAACTGGCGACGCTCGCGGAAATCGGCGCGCTCAACGCTCTGGGTTACCACCGTCGAAGCGCCCAATGGCAGATTGAACGTGCCGTACGCCCAGCCGGTGAATTGTTCGCGGGGACTGACGATGACGGGATGCGCGATGCGGGGTGCGCGGGGCGTCCAGACACCTCTCCGCAATCCGCAATCCGCATTCCGCATTCCGCATTCCTGGTCCCGCATCCCGCATCCCGGCATGCGTCACCCTTGCGTCCAATGTCCCCCTCGGAGCGTCTCATGGCGGACTACGCAGGTACCAGCCTGACCATCGGTCCACATCCGCTCGCGCTCCGGCGGCAGGAGCTGGCGATGCGGGGCGTGCTGCGCGCGATCGACCTTTCGCATGGCCGGCACGGGCGGCGGGTGCGCGTGGCGGGCGCGGTGATCACGCGGCAGCGCCCCGGCACCGCGAAGGGCTTCGTGTTTCTCACCCTGGAAGATGAAACCGGTATCGCGAACATCATCGTACGGCCCGATCTCTTCACCGAACAGCGCGGCACCATTGTCAGCGCCCCCTACGTCGTCGTCGAAGGGGTGCTCCAGATCCAGGAGGGCGTCACGTCAGTGAAAGCAGAACGGGTCATCAGCCTCACCGGCGGAGGCCCCGAGCCCGAATCGCACGATTTCCGATAAGCATGTTGCACGTTGCACGTCGCACGTGGAAAGCTCATCTGGCCCGACGCTTGCAAAGTAGCGCCCGGAATGTTGATGTGTGCCAATGGGAGCGAGCGGTGAATACTGGCGTTCGACACGGGTTTGCACGGGTTGCACTCTTTCTGTGCGCTATGGCCGGGCTTGGCATGGCGTGCAATCCGGCCATCAGGTCGACCCTGCCAGGGCCGCCTGACGCCGCACAGTTGGCGCAGCTCTGGGTCGCACCGGACCGCGACAGAAACCTTTTCTGGGGTGTCGGCGGCAAACGCCTTGCGCCGGATCCGAGCGTGCGCTACCAGGTGATCGAGATCAAGCGCGGCGGGTACAGCCGCGGCTACACGGTCACCGGTCCAAAGGACCGTGAATGGAGCGTGAAGTTCCCTCCCGAAGCGGGCACCGAGATCGTCGCGTCGCGGCTGCACTGGGGCATCGGATATCATCAGCCACCGATTTATCTGCTGCGGGACTGGACCGCGGAGAAAGCCACGTCACCGAACCCGCAGTTGCCCGCGCGGTTTCGCGAGAAGAAGCCCGCGCTGAACGGCCTCGATGCCGGTGATCCGTGGTCGTACTTCCAGAACCCCTTCGTCGGCACGGCGCAATTGAACGGCCTCCTCACGCTGCAGGCGATGCTCGGTAACTCGGACCTGAAAGACGTGCAGAACGTCGTGTACTCGCTCGAGAAGCCGCTGGAGGGTGCATCGACGTGGTACGTGGCGCGTGACCTGGGGCAGACATTCGGACGCACCGGCGTCATTTCGGCGCCGCGTGGTGACATCGAGGTCTATGAGAAGACGCCGTTCATCCGCGGAGTGGAGAATGGCCGCGTCAGGTTCGAGTATCGCGGGCGCCACAAGGCGCTCTTCCAGGACATCCCCGTCGCCCATGTGCGCTGGGTGTGCGACCGGTTGAATCGGTTGACCGATCAGCAGTGGAAGGACGCCTTCCGGGCGGGTGGAATCGAGGGGGAAATGGCGGAACGCTTCATCACGCGCACGAAGCAGAAGATCGCTGAGGGCCTCGCACTGAAGGATCGGTAATGCGCAGAATCGTCCTCGGGCTCTTGACCTTCGTCGCGCTGACTCTTCTACCGACTGCCTCGCCGTTGGTAGCTCAGGTTCCACCCGAGCTCCAGCAACCGCAGCAAGCGCCGAGAAAAGACACTGACGACCACCAGATACACCCCCTTCACGAAGTTGACGACGCGCTGGTGCGGCTGCCTCTCGCGGCGGTTCTCGGCGCCGCACTGGCGCTGCGACCGCGGCGGAAGGGCACCCCCAAGCGGACGACGCCCGTCATCCAGACCCAGATCATCCTTTCGGTTGTCGGCGCGCTGATCATGCTGATTGTCGGCTCCAGCCTCGCACGCGCCTTCGGCATCGTCGGGGCGGCGAACCTGATACGCTATCGATCGAAAATCGAGGATCCAAAAGACGCCGTGGTCATGCTGTGCGCCCTGTCGGTCGGGCTGGCGACTGGCGTGGGGTTGTACGCGCTCGCGGTGTTCGGCACGGTGTTCCTGGTGGCGGCCCTCGGCATCATCGAGTCCTTCGAGCCGGAGAGCGCCAAGCAGTTCGACCTCACGATCAAGGCCGGCGAAGGGACTGATGATCTGCGGCCGAAGATCGAATCGATCCTGCAGCGCTATCGGCTGAAGTACGAGCTGCGCACGACGGCGGACGAGGAGGTATCGTACGACGTCGCGGTTCCCCTCGAGGTGGAGACCAGTCGCGTAAGCAACGCCCTTCTCAAACTGGACCCCGAGGGGAAGGCCGCAGTCGAATGGAACGAGAAAAAGCAGAAAGCAAAATAGGCGGCGCGAGACTGTGAAGCTCATTATCCAGCCAGACGATGGCATTGCGCCGCTGATGAAGGCGGTGCGCACCGCAAAAAAGACCGTCGACATCGTGATCTTCCGGTTCGAC
>JACDCA010000706.1 GCA_013694635.1 Acidobacteriota bacterium
GCCGCCTTCGGCCACTCGGCCACCTCACCGCGCGTCTGTAAGCGAGCAAGCACATGCGAACCTGACGAATTTTTTGCGAGAGCGACTTTGCGATGACGCCGGTTGAAAACCGTCGCCTTGCCTCTAATGTCCTGAGTCGCAATGAGTTCCTCGATCGTGAGGATGCCGATCGCGACGAGGCGATGGGCACACTCTTGGGCACACCGCAGAAACGTCACGTGAAACCGGCTCTTTACAGTGGACTCACTTTGGCGGCGACGCGGACTGTGCCCTGGAGTGTGCCCACTCGCGATTGCACGTCGGGAGGAGACCGGTTACGGTCGGGCGGACCCGCACCGTCAACTCGCCCGCAGTGCTCCCCAGACCGGACCGCCTTCTCGATCTGTCTACTGCCCCAGACACATCCGTCAACCTTCGGCTATCCCTGCGCCCCGATTCTCATCACGTCGCCCACTGGCCTCGGACCGCGCGTGAGCCGCTCTTCCGCCGTCTCCCCTCGATAAGCTCCATGACCAGGAAGTCGATGCCGTCCCGCGAGCCGACCTCGTGGATCACGCAGATGTGCGCGTGGTTGAGCGACGAGGCCGCGCGCGCTTCGCGCTCGAACCGCGCACGCTGCTCCGGGTCGGCCACCAGGGAGACCTCGCCCATTCCGCACGCTCCGAGCGGATTTCATATGGACCGGTCGCGTGCCTGGCGTCAGAGGCATGAAGTTTTCAGAATGAAACTCACCCTTGATCTTCAACCATCATGTTGCTGGCGATTTCTGCGATAGCCATGACGGGCGCTTGCGTGTTTCCACTCGGATGCTCAGGCATGACGGAAGCGTCAATGACGCGCAATGCCGTCACGCCAGCCACGCGGCAACGATCATCAACCACCGACAGAAAGTTTGCGCGGGAGCTCATTCTGCACGTTCCCACCGGGTGCCACTGCGTGATGGAATTTTTGCGAACGTACTCTTCCACCTCCTGCCCTGGGGACAGTCGCCGATCTCCGCTTCCACCCATTCATCCATCCAGGGGCGGCCATCAGCCGGCGCAGAAGTGTAAAGCCGGTTCGCCAAATGACCATGTCCTGGTCATCGCCGAGGTAGTTCGGGTTAATGATCGGGGCCGCGGCGGCAAGGTGATCTTGAAGATGGAGTCCCACTCCAGGAAGGTGCAGCAACGGGTCAATGCCAACGGAACGCAAATGGTCCGCATCTCCGATGCCGCTCAACATCAGGAGCTGCGGTGTTTTCAACGCACCGGCACAGAGGATGACTTCTTTCCGGGCGCGTGCGGTCCAGGTTTCCCGTCCCTCGAACCCCATGCCCCGGTCCGCCTTGAGCTCTTTGCGGTCATCGATCGGTGAGCATGCCGTCCGGAGACGGCGACTGAGCGATCTCCCATCGATTGCCGTCCGGGTCCGTCAGCAGAAAGCTCCTCTCACCCCAGGGGTGGTCTTTCGGGGGACCGCTCACCTGAAACGGAACCTCGCGCAGCGCCTCGATTGACCGGTACGCGACGTCAACGTCCGCAACCGTGAGGCCAAGCGCACTGCCGTCACGCTCGGCGGCTGCACGGAAGCTTCGCGCCGATGCGCCGACGGGCTTGAAAAACGCCACTCTGAACTTCGAGGGGAGGACGAACTCGGAGAACATGTCGTTCTCGAACACAGGCGGGACGCCGAACGCCTGTGAAAAGAATCTCGTGATCCTCGGCACGTCGCCGGATGCCAGGGTCACGTGCGAACTGGCCACCAACACCAGGCGATGGTGACATGAAATCACGGGCCCGCGTGCGCAGATTGTGACTTGAATTATTTGATCCGGACGCTGGTCTCGAATCGGCGAAAGTTGCGGTACCTCGCCTCGCAGGAAATGCGTTCGTGGTCCGAGGATCGATCGAACCCCCGCGACCTCGGCTCGACGCCGTGCTCGTAGTCCTCGCGAAACAGCGTCGGCACCCATATCCCCAGGCGCGCATCGTGTGAGTACTCGGTGGTCAGTTCGAGACGCACGGCGTCGTTCTTTGCCGTCAATCGTGTTCTCCGGATGCGGCCCGTACCCGCTTCAACGGTGAGCTCTCCCTTCGCGAACACGCGCCCGCGGCTCGGATCATGGATCAGCGTCGGCGTGTCCTTCTCTTCAAAGGCCATCGTCACCAGCACGGCGTCGCTCGTGCGTTCGACGCGTTTCCGACTGAACGAGAACCGGCCGCGGTGCTGCGCGTCGAGCACGAGCAGGCTCAAGGTCGGTTCGTTGAAGTTCCGGAACGTCCGGCCGATGTTGAATCGCGAGTTGTATTGCTTGAACTTCGCTGCCACGTCCGGGGCAGGCAGCGTCTGCAGTGCATCCCTGAGGTCCGGCCGATCCCGCAGAACCACCCCATCGAGCTCGATCACGTCCCTGATGGCCATCCAGTGATGGGTGGCCGGGGCGAACATGAAGAAGACCTCGCTGCGCATGTGGCGAAGGCGCGGCATGTCCGGGTCGCGCGGCGCCTGAACGACGATCTGCTGCGCGTAGACCTCGTCGGCGACAACGGCGGTCAGCTGGGGTTGGTATTCCGCAACGTATTCCGCCGCGGCTTTGACGACCGCCCTCGTAGACGTGTCTGGAGCCAGCGGCGCCCCAGCCACGGCGAGAAGCGGCAGCGCGACGGTCAACGAGCGAGTACGGAACCTGGCAGCCATGCCCAACCAGCCGAGCCTCAGCCCGCTCTGAGCAGCGACAGATGAAGTCCGGGTAGCACGTGAGCGCGGGCCGCATACGCGGCCTTCACCGGCCGTCCGTCCTTCTTGACGAGCGTGTAAACGCCTGTCTGTTCGCGCTGCTGCAGGAATGCGCGCCACAACGTGTCGGCGTCGTGCGTCATGCTCGGCGGGGTCAGTTCCCAGGCGGATAACCTCAACAGCTCACGGTGAGAGTATCCCGTCAGCTCTGATGCACCTCGGTTGACGACGACATAGTGCCCTTCGTTGTCGGCGACCAATGCGGCGAGTGGCAACGGCTCGATGAGCCGACGCAGAATCGCTTCCGGGCTCGGTGCGGCTGGCTCCCGGGACAGGCGTCTGGCGTCATCGGTGAGATCCCGGAGAAGAACGCGCATGTCATTGGAC
>JACDCA010000639.1 GCA_013694635.1 Acidobacteriota bacterium
CAGATGGGGATGATCATCGGCACCGCCGCGTACATGGCGCCGGAACAGGCGAGAGGGAAGCCGGCGGACAGACGCGCGGACATCTGGGCGTTCGGATGCGTCCTTTACGAAATGCTCACGGGCAGACGACCGTTCGGCGGCGACGACATCTCGATGATCCTCGCCGCCGTGTTGAAAGAGGACGTCGATTTCACGGCCTTGCCGCCTGAGACGCCTGCGTCCGTGCGCCGTCTCCTGCGCCGCTCTCTCGAGAAGGATCCACGCAAGCGCCTCAGCTCCATTGCGGATGCGCGGCTGGAGCTCGATGATCGCGAGCAGGCCGAGGCGGACCACTCCACTCCCGCTTCGCATCCCTGGCGCCCACGCGTCATCTGGGGGGCGCTGGGAGCGCTGGCGGCAGCGGTCGCAGCCGGAGTCATTGTTTCGTCGCGCTCAGGTCCACCGGCGACCAATCCAGTAGTGCGGTCGCAGATCACGCTGTCGGACAAGGCGCTGGTGCTCCTCGGGGAGCGTGCCATGGCCCTCGCGCCTGACGGGTCGGCCATCATCTTCAGCGCCGCAGGCTCGAACGAAGAGCAACGCCTCTACCGGCGATCGCTCGCCGATGAGACGATCACGGCTATCCCCGGCACCGATGGAGGACTGTCGCCGACTTTCTCGCCGGACGGCCAGTGGCTGGCATTTCAATCGCGTGGATTGCTGAGGAAGATGCGCGCAGGCGGCGGGGCGGTGACGAGCTACGGCGAAGCGCTCCATCAGGGCGCGAGCTTCGGTCCCGATGGCACGCTGATTTTCAATCAGCAGCATGGCGGCGGCCTGTTCCGTATCCGGCCGGGCGCTGCCAAGGCCGAGCCCCTGACCACCGTTGACCGTACAGGCGGCGAAGCCGGCCACCATTGGCCCGACGTTCTGCCGGACGGCAGGCACGTCATCTATACCGCGGAGGTCGACGGCAAGCCGTACTCCGAGGCGCGCATCATGCTCCTGTCGCTCGAGACGGGACAGAGCCGCGCCCTCATCGACGGCGGGAGCGATGCGCGGTACATCCCGACCGGTCACATCGTGTACTGGCGTCTTGGAGACCTGTGGGCGGTTCCCTTCGACCTCCGCTCGCTGCAATCGAGCGGCACGCCCGTCGTGGTCGTCAAGAACGTGATGCTCGCGGAAGCCAACGGCGTTGCGTACTTCTCGGTTGCCGCCAGCGGGACGATGGCGTATGTGCCTGGGCCGGACGCGGAAGGGGAGCGCAGCGCGGTTCTCGTGGATCGCAGCGGCGCCGTGCGTCCCATAACCACGGAGCGAAGAGCGTACGCGCACGCGAGTGTGTCGCGCGATGGCACCCGTCTCGCGCTGACGGTGATTGCGGCGAACGACAGTCTCTACACGCTCGAGATCGACCGTGGCGCGCTGACCAGGGTCACGTTCGAGGCGGAGAACTCCCGGCCGGTCTGGTCCCCCGACGGTACGCGCCTCGCGCTCAGTCGCCACTCCGAAGGGGAGGTGCGGCAGGTGCATCTCGTTGCTGCCGATGGCGGTGCGGCGCCGGCGATCCTCCGGAAGTCCGACCGCACTGAGAGCCCTGACGATTGGTCGCGCGTCGGTAATGTTCTGGCGTTTACGCGCGTCGAAGAAGGGACCGGTGCGGACATCTGGACGATGCCCATGGACGGGGATCGCAAGGCGCGTCCGTGGCTGTCGACGAGGTTCGAGGAATTTCAACCGCACTTTTCTCCCGACGGCCGCTGGATCGCCTACATGTCCACAGAATCCGGGCGCACGGAGGTGTATGTCCGCTCGTACCCCGACGGCGCCGCCAAGCGGCAGGTTTCGTTCGACGGCGGCCTGGAGCCGCGATGGAGCGGGGACGGCCGCGAGCTGTTTTATCGCCGCGACGATCAGGTGCTGGCGACCGATGTGACGGCCGCCGACGGCGAATTGCGCTTTTCAGTGCCCCGCGTGCTGTTCAAGGGGAACTACCTGATCGGCAACACAGTACGTGCCTGGAGCACGTGGGACGTCCTGCCGGACGGGAAGCGCTTCGTCTTCATCCAGGACTTCGCCCGTCCCCGCACGTCCGTCACGCTGGTCCAGAACTGGTTTCAAGAGCTGAAAAAGAACTAGGGCTACGCCTTCGCGCCCCACGCGGCTTGGGCGTTTCCGTTATACTTTGCTCGCACTCAACCGTCAGGAGCCTCATGAAATCCCGAATCGCCGTAATTGCGGTCGTAGCCCTGTGCCTTCCGGTACTCCAGGCGCAGGACACGGGCAAGTGGACGACCGACCAGATGTTCAAGCTCAAGCGCGTCGGGCCGGTCGTGCCCTCCCCCGACGGATCGCGCGTCGCCTATGTCATCGGCGAAGCCCTGATGCAGGGCGAGAAGAGCGAATGGCTGACTCAAATTCACATCGTCAATGCTGACGGCTCTGGCGCGTTCCAGCTCACGCGCGGTGACAAGTCGTCCACCACCCCGCGGTGGTCGCCTGACGGGCAGTGGATCGCCTTCGGCTCGTCACGCGGCGATACGAAGAACAACATCCACCGGATCCGGATCGATGGCGGTGAAGCGGAGCAGTTGACGTCCGAGAAGGGATCTGCGGGCGGCTTCGACTGGTCGCCGGACGGCAAGTCCATTGCGTTCACGATGTCAGATCCGAAATCCGAAGACGAGGACAAGGCAGCCAAGGAGAAGCGCGACGCGCGGGTGGTGGACGAGAACGACAAACTCACTGGCCTTTACGTAATGCCCGTCGAGAAAAACGCGGAAGGCAAGCGGCCGGCGAAGCGGCTGAGCGGCGCGCAGGTGCACGTCACCGGGTTTCACTGGGCGCCCGATTCGACGACGATCGCGTTCTCTCACCAGCGGAACAACAAGGTCTTCGAGCAGAACGACATCTCGATGGTGGCGGTCAGCGGCGGTGCATCGAGGACGCTCGCGGCGACCAATGCCAGCGAGTCCGGACCCGCCTATTCGAACGACGGACGATGGATCGCGTACACGTCGAGCGATGACCCGCCGACCTGGGGAGGCACAGGCACCGTCCGCGTCGTCGCTGCGACCGGCGGCCAGCCGCGGACGCTCGCCAGGACCTTCGACGAGCAGCCGAACGTCATTGGCTGGTCGGCCGACAACCGCGGCATCTATCTTCTCGAGACCCACGGAACGATTGGACGTCTGAGCCTCCTGCCAGCCGACGGCGCCCCGCCGGCGACCGTCAGCGCCGCCGACGTCAATGTCACGGGCGTCGCGATCAACAGAACGGCGACGGCGATCGGGCTCGTGCAGCAATGGGCTGACAAGCCGCCGGAACCGTACGTGTCCCGGCTGCAACCGTTCGCAGCGAGGCGAGTGGCCAGTGTTCAGGGTCCGGTCCCGACGGTCGCGAAGACCGACGTCATCCGGTGGAAGTCGCCCGATGGCCTGGAGGTTGAGGGGCTGCTGACATATCCCACCAACCATGATCGGGGCCGGAAAGCGCCACTCCTCGTTGCGGTGCACGGCGGGCCGGCGGGCGTCTTCACCCAGGCGTTCATCGGCACGCCAGGTCCATATCCGTTTGCGGTGTTCGCGGACCGGGGCTACGCGATTCTGCGCGTCAACCCGCGCGGCAGTAGCGGCTACGGCCGGAAGTTTCGCTACGCGAACTACCAGGACTGGGGTGGTGGCGATTACCAGGACATCATGTCTGGCGTCGACCACGTCATCACCATGGGGGTTGCGGATCCCGATCGTCTCGGCATCATGGGCTGGAGCTATGGCGGCTACATGACGTCGTGGACGATTACCCAGACCAAGCGGTTCAAGGCGGCATCGGTCGGCGCGGGTGTGACCAATCTCATGAGCTTTACGGGTACCTCGGACATTCCGGGGTTCGTGCCGGATTACTTCGGCGGCGAGTATTGGGACGTCTTCGACCGCTGGCGTTCGCGTTCGGCGATGTTCAACCTCAAGGGTGTCGCGACGCCGACACTGATCCAGCACGGTGACCAGGACGCTCGCGTGCCGATCTCGCAGGGTTACGAACTGTACAACGCGCTCATGCGTCAAAAAGTACCGACGAAAATGGTGGTTTATCCCCGGCAACCCCACGGCATCCAGGAGCCCAAGCTGGTCAAGGATGCGATGGAACGCAATCTCGAATGGTTCGACAAGTGGATCAAGTCGGGCACCACGTCCACTTCGTCGGAAGCCTCGGTCCGGCGGTAAGTTCGGAGCAATCAACCATGTGGAAATACGCACTCGGGATCGCGGGCATTTGCTCAGTCGTTGGCCTGTCAGGCGTAGCGAACGCACAGCAGCCACCGAAAAAAATTGACTTCGCAACCGAGGTGCTGCCCATCCTCCGGCAGAACTGCATCACCTGTCACGGGCCCAAGGAACAGAAGAACGGGTTCAGGCTGGATCGACGCAAGGACGCCATGCGCGGCGGCACGATCGCGATGATCGGTCCGGGTAACGCGGAGGGCAGCCGTCTGTATCAGAAGCTGGTCGGCTCGCACTTCGGGCCGCAGATGCCGCCAACCGGCGTGCTGCCGGCGGCACAGATTGCGACGATCAAGGCATGGATCGACCAGGGAGCAGAGTGGCCGGACGCGCTGTCCGGCGACGTTGCGCCTCCGCCTCCGGATCCGTCCGCTACGGAGCTGATGGACGCGATCCGTGCCGGGGATCGTCCGAAACTCGGGTCGATGTTGGCATCGAACCCGACCGTTGCGGCCAAACGTGGGCCCGGCGGCGCGACGCCGTTGATGTATGCCGCGCTCTACTCCGAGGTGGAGACGATGAGGTCGCTCCTGGAGAACGGCGCGGATGCGAAGGCGGCCGACGACGCGGGTGTCACGGCGCTGATGTGGGCGGTTCCCAGCCTGGAGAAGACCGCGTTGCTCATCGAGCGCGGCGCGGACGTCAACGCGCGCTCCTCCGACGGGCGCACGCCTCTTCTGATCGCCTCGGCCCTGCCGGGTTCAGCCCCCGTGGTCAGACTCCTTCTCGACAAGGGAGCTGATATCAAGGCCCGCGGACCGAGCCTGTTCGGCGACGTCACGCCGCTCGTACAGGCCGCGTACATCGGTGATGGTGAAACGTTCAAGCTCCTGGTCGAGCGTGGTGCTGATGTCGCGACCGCCGGTATCGCCGCGCTCGGTCTCGGCATGCGCACGCAGTGCAAGGGGTGTGTCGAGACGATGCTCGGCGCGCTGCAGCAGCCGGCGTTGATGACAGAAACGATGTTGGTCGCGTCACCGCCGAGCGGGCCGGCCCTGGCTACCGGGCTGCTGCTCGAGCGCGGCGCCGACATCAACGCGCGGGATCCGGAAGGGCGGACCGTGCTGATGCTCGCATGCGCGTCGGAAGCCGTTCCGGTCGACATGGTGAAGATGCTCATCGCCAAGGGCATCGACGTGAATGCGAAGAGCGCCGCGGGTGACACGGCGCTGACCTACGCGAAGCGGCACGGCAACACGCCGATCGTGCAGTTGCTCGAGAGGGCGGGTGCGGTGGAGG
>JACDCA010000655.1 GCA_013694635.1 Acidobacteriota bacterium
GCCGTCCAGCCCTTCGAGCAACGGCGTTGTCATCACGATCTGCGGCTCGAGGTCGAAGGCCGGCATCAGATCCCGGCCGACGTTGAGATTGAAGAGTTGATCGGTGCCACCAAGCTCGACGTCCGCCTTCAGAAACACGGAGTCGTACGCCTGCGCGAGCGGATACAGAAACTCGTGGATCGCGATCGGCTTGCCCGACTCGTATCGCTGCTTGAAATCGCGGCGCTCGAGCATCTGCGCCACGTTGTATTTCGCCGCCAGGCTCACCCAGCCGAAGCTCCCGAGCGGTTCGAGCCACTCGCTGTTGAAGCGCGTCACTGTCTTGTGCGGATCGAGCAATTTGAAGATCTGGGTCTGATACGTCTCGGCGTTGGCAGTGATCTCGTCCATGCTGAGCGGCGGCCGCGTTTTCGACCGTCCGGTGGGGTCGCCGATCAGCGCCGTGAATGAGCCGACGACGTAGACCACCGTGTGGCCGAGATCCTGGAAGTGCTTCATCTTCCGGATCAGGACGGTGTGGCCCAGGTGCAGATCGGGGGCGGTTGGATCAAACCCCACTTTCACTGTGAGCGGTTGCGCGGTTCTTGCCGACCGTTCGAGTTTGGCTCTGAGCTCCGCCGCACGAACGACGTCCACGCAGCCCTTCGTGAGGTTGGCGAGCTGTTCGTCGAGGGTCATAACGGAGCGTCGATTATAGGCCGCGATAACATACGACATGCCCAAGGTGCCTGTCCCCCCCGTGATCTCGGGAGACAAGCACCGGTCTGGCCATTTCAGCAGGCGCGAGATCGTCAACGCGCTCGCTGCAGCCGGTATCGGGACCATCGCCGGCGCGCTCGATCACGGGTACGTCTACCAGCGGCGGCATCTCGAAGTGACCCGGGAAACGATCCCCGTGAGCGGCCTCGCCTCTGCGCTTTCCGGCCTTCGCATCGGTTTTCTCACCGATCTCCACCGCAGCCAGGCGGTCTCCCACGACATGGCGGCGGGCGCGGTGCGCGCATTGCTGGCCGAGCGGCCGGATCTGATCGTGCTCGGCGGCGACTACGTCACGTGGGGTGATCGCCGCTACGTCGCCGCTGCCGCCGACGCGCTCGCGCCACTCGAAGCGCCCCACGGTGTGTTTGCCGTACTCGGCAATCACGATGACGACCGCGATATGCCGCACGCGCTTGCCGCAAAGGGCATCACCGTTCTCCGCGACGCGCGTACACGCGTGACCATCAAGGGTGAGTCGCTCGACCTTGCAGGCCTTCGGTTCTGGACGCGCAAGGCAGGCGACATCGCGCGGGTGATCCGTGGAGCGTCCAGCAACCTGATTCTGCTGGCGCACACCCCGTCGCGCCTTCCGGAAGCCACCGCCCTCGCCATCCCACTGATGCTGTCGGGCCACACGCACGGCGGCCAGATCGTGCTTCCGGGCCTCGGTGCGATTGCCGCGCGTGAGTTTCCTGTCATCGCGGGCGTGGCCCGGCGGGAAGCAACGGCTGTGTTCGTGAGCCGCGGCGTGGGAACAGTGTATCTACCGATTCGGCTGAACTGTCCCCCCGAGGTCGCCGTCCTCACCCTCGAGCCCGTGCGTCCGGTGAGCTGACATCCGGTGAGCTGACCACCCGTTCCACCCTCCGGGTTGACAGATCTGCCGTCCAGGCGTAGTTTTTGATAACTCAAAATAGAGAGTTCGAAGCATGAAACGCCTGATGCGGTGGTGTATCGCGACCGCGATCGCCGGGACGGTCCTGCTGGTGCTCGGCAACGGGAAGGACCCGTGGCTGTGGGCTTACGTCGCGACCTTCGCCGTCGTCGGCGCCTACGCGATCGCCGCCATGGACGACGACCTCGCCAGGGAACGCTTCCACCCGCCGAACACAGGGGCCGATCGCCTCGCGTTGCGGTGGGTCAGGCTCGTCGCCCTGGCGCATATCATCGCCGGCGTCGCCGACAGCCGCTTCGGGTGGACCACGGTGCCGGATGTTCTCCGCGGGGTCGGTCTGGTGGGCTTCGCCTTGTCCTTCCTGCTCGTCGCCCGCTCGATGCTGGCCAATCGATTCTTTTCCGCCGTCGTGCGCATCCAGGACGACCGTGGACACCACGTCGTCGACAGCGGGCCCTATGCGGTGGTGCGGCACCCCGGGTACGCGGGGATGATCGTCTTTGCGCCGTTGAGCGGGCTGGCGCTCGGGTCGTGGCTCAGTGTCGGCGTGGCGTTTGTCTATTCCGCGCTGGTGCTGCGCAGGGTCCTGTTCGAAGATCGCTTCCTGAGCGACAACTTGACGGGTTACCAGGCATATACGGGACGCGTGCGCTACAGATTGGTGCCGCGAGTCTGGTGAACACGTGCAAGGAAATCTCTGTATGTGCGTTCGAGACCCTCGCGCAGGTCGACGGATGGCTGCCAACCGAGCGAGTGCATGCGTGACGAATCCAGTCCCTTGAACGGGATGCCATCCGGTTTGCTGGTGTCGAACCTCAGTTCGCCGCGATAGCCCACGACCGTTTGCACGAGCACAGCAAGATCTGCGATCGAAGTCTGCACGCCGGTTCCAAGATTCAGGGGCGCGTCGTCGTCGTGATGTTCCATCGTGAAGATGCAGGCGTCCGCCAGATCGTCGGCATACAGGAACTCACGCACCGGGCGTCCCGAGCCCCAGATCTCCACCGTCGGCGCGTCGGACACCCGTGCGTTATGGATGCGCCGCAGCAGACCGGGGATGACGTGCGAGTTCTCCAGGGAGCAGTCGTCGCCAGGCCCGTAGGCGTCGGCGCTGATTGCGGTCACGAACGGCGCCCCATGCTGCTGCCTGAATGCCTGGCACAATGTGATCCCGGCCAGCTTGGCGACGGCATAGGCTGCGCTCGTCTGCTCGAGCGGACCTGACCACAGAGATTCGGGCCGCAGCGGCTGCGGCGCGTATTTCGGATAGACGCAGGAGCTGGCGAGATAGAGCAGCTTGCGGACGCGGAAGCGCCAGGCCGCCGGCACGATGTGCCCCGCGACCTCGAGGTTGTCGCACATCAGTTCCGCCGGCGCCCGCTGGTTGCCCGCAATGCCCGCCGTTTTACCCGCCGTCACGAAGACGTATTCCGGACGGACGCGCTCGAAGAAGTGCTCTACCGCCTCCTGCCTGGTTGGATCCGGCTCCTCCTCGCCCGCTCCAACCAGACGGCAGAAGCCACCTGCTGCCAGCCGTCGCCGCAAGGCAGCGCCCGTCAGGGTCCCACCACCGGCAACGAAGATGTGGGCGTGCGGATCCATCAGGCTCACACGCTCGCGTGGCGCCGCTCCAGGCGGTGGGACGTCATCGATTGAATATCCGCGACCGTGTCGTCGCCGAATTTCCGCTGGATCATGCGCAGATACGGCTCATGGGTGAAGTACGTCTCAAACGCCTGGTCGCGGAACCGGAGCACCTGGCCGGCGGACAGATGACGGGTAGGCAGCGGCAGCGTATCAATGGCGTGCTGTGAGTAACCGCTCCATGAATCGGGCAGACGCCAGCCGGCCTGACGCGCCCGTTCGTACAACGCCGAGCCGGGATAGGCCATCGTCGTGTAGAAGTTCGCGAACTCGCACTTCAGCTCCAGCGACAGATCCAGTGTGCGCTGCATCGTCTCGACGGTGTCTTCCGGAAGCCCAAAAATGTAGTTGCCGATGATGTTGATATCGGCAGCCTTGAGCTTCTTCACAGTCTCGTAGACCTGGTTGACCGAATATCGCTTGTCGACGTCCGACAGCACACGGTCGTCGGCGGCTTCTATGCCGAGCGCGAGCCACTTGAACCCGGCGCGTCTCAGCTTCTCGAGCATCCCGTCCTTCACGGTGTCGACCCGCGCGTACGCCCAGATGTTGAGGTCGTACCCTCGCTCGATGAGCAGGTCGCAGATTCCGAGGACGTGACGCGCATTGAGTACGAACATCTCGTCGGCAAACTTCAGGTTTCGTACACCGTGCTTCGTGACGAGCAGATCGATCTCCTCGATGATCCGCGAGGGGCTCCAGAAGCGATAGCTGTTCACGTCCTGGTGGAGTCCGAGCGCCTGCTCCCCTCGCTTGAAAGGCGCCTGGATGCAGCAGAAAGAGCATCGATACGGGCAGCCGAGGGTGGTGTAGAGGGCGGCGTAGGGCTGGCGCGGCAGGCCGCCGAAGCAGTGCCAGTTGTGCGCGCGGTAGCGGGTCATGGGCAGCAGATCCCAGGCAACGCCGGCCATCTCGCGGTCGAGGTCGCGCACGAGCGGCGCAGGCGGGTTGATTACCGTGGTGTCGCCGTGCCGGTAGCCGAGACCCGGAATGCGACCGAGATCGGGTTCCTCAGTCGCGCGCAGCGCCTCGAGCATCGCAATCGTCGCGTGCAGCCCTTCGTCTGCAGCGACGAAGTCACACACCTCTTCGGCCAGGGTGAGCTCCGGCAGCGCGGCGACATGACCGCCGAGCATCAGGACGCGGATACGCGGATCGAGATTCTTCAGGGCCGTGGCGATGGCCGAGGCCCCGGTCATGTTTTGCGTCGAGGCGGAGGGTTGATGACCGTAGACCACGATCGTGACAAGTCGGGGATCGAGGGCAGCGACGCGCTCCGCCGTAGCCTCGGGTGTGAGTTCCTCGGCCTCCGCGTCGACGATCGCCACTGAGAATCCTTTCGTTCGCGCGAACGTGGCCACGAGCCCCGCCCACACCGGATTTTCGACGGCGGTGAGAGTCCTTCCGAGCGCCTGATAGATCTTCGCCCGGCTTCCTGGATTCACCAGGACGAGGTCCAGAACGTTGGCGGTCATGCGGTCGGGCCGCGTCCCGTTGACGACGGGGTCGAGACGGTCGCTTTGCTGTCGATCCCCATCGTCGATTCCACGATGTACGGCGGGCGCCCCCGGACGTCTTTGTAAACCCGAATCAGATAGATCGCCGTGGTGCCGACGGCGCCCATGATGGTAGCCCAGAAGAACGTCGCCAGCATCAGCAGCCATACCGTCGACGCGAGCGGCACCTCCCTGAGTTGCAGCACTGCGGCAGTCAGGCCGAGAGCAACCGCTCCGACCACGCCGGCCAGCGATAGCGCGAGGCACGCGTAGACCGGCAGGAAGGAGAACGATGTCATCCCCAGCGCGAAGGTCTTCCACGGATTGCGGCTGAAGAAGGGAAAGTGTGTGCGTCCGGCATGCCGCGCCTCCCGCGTGTACGGCACGAACGCCTGAGTGAACCCCAGCCAGACGACCAGCCCGCGCAGGTACGGATCCGACTCGCGGAGCTGAAGAAGCTGATCGACGGCAGGCCGTGACAACAGCTTGAAGTCTCCCGCATCAACCGGCAGCTGGATGGACGATCCGGCCTGGATCAGCCGATACGCGACGCGCGTGGCCCACATCTTCAGCGGGTGCTCGCCACGACGGTGGGTCCTCACCGTATGGACGATTGCGGCCCCTTCGCGCCACCGGGTGAGAAGCGCCGGGATGACCTCCGGCGGATCCTGAAGGTCGGCATCCATGTAGATCACCACATCGCCGCCGGCCGCCGCCATTCCTGCGCGCACGCACTCAGCCACGCCGAACCGCCGTGCCATCTGCAGGACCTTCACCCGCGGATTCCGCTCCCGCACCCGCAGCAGCACGCTGAGCGATCCGTCAGTGGACGCATCGTTGACGAACACCAGCTCATACTCGACCGGCTCCCCGCCCAGCACGACCTCGAGACGTTCGACGAGCGAGGGGATGTTCTCCTCCTCGTTGCGAAACGAGAGTACCACCGAGACGAGCGGACGCGAATCCTCACCAGCCCGTTTCAGCACGCATCAAGCCTCAGTCCCTTCTGCAGATCGTCAGACGTTCGAGTATCGGCGGTTCTGAATCATCACCGCGCCCTTGACGAGCTCGCGGATCCCATCGTCGAGCGAAAACATCGGGGCAAATCCGGTCCGCTCGATCTTCTCGTTCGACACGATGTAGTCGCGCTGGTCGGGGTCCTTCCCGATGTTCGACTCAGAGAACACGAACGATGGCACGTGCGCCTGGATGCGTTCGCACAGCTCGCGCTTCGACAGGTTCGCGTCCGACAACCCGACGTTGTACGGGCCGCCCCGCATCGGTTCGAAATTATCGATCGCGTGGAGAAACGCGCGGGCCACGTCGCGCACGTGGATGAAGTTGCGCTTGAAGTGGCTTTCAAACAGCACGATGAAGCGGTCCGTGCACGCCCGATAAGTGAAGTCGTTCACGAGGAGGTCCAGCCGCATGCGCGGCGACATGCCGAAGACCGTTGCCAGCCGAAGCGTCACCGTCGCGGGATGGCGCTCCAGCAGGATGCGCTCGGCGGCGACCTTGTCGCGGCCGTATAACGACACCGGCCGCAGCGGCGATTCTTCGGTGCAAAGCGCGTCGCCCGTACCGATGCCGTAGCCGCTGTTCGAGACCGGCATGATGACCCGCTGCGTCGGACTCAGCAAACCAACCATGTCCTCGATCGCCTGGAGGTTCGTGCTGGTCGCCGCCAGCGGATCTCGATCGCACAGCGGCGCACCGACCAAGGCCGCCAACGGAATGACGATGTCGGCACGTTTCAGGAGGGGGGCCATCGTCTCCATCGACCGCACGTCCCCGCGCACCAGTGAGAATCGGGGGTGATAGCAGATGGCGGCCAGGCTGTCCTGGCCGTAAATAAAGCTGTCGATGACGGTGACGTCGAAATCGCGGTCGAGGAGGGACGGCACCAGGACCGATCCGAGATAGCCCGCACCGCCCGTGACCAGAATTCGAGTCATGAACCCGGAGTGGCGGTGGACAAGCTGGCGCCGACCGCGCGGTCGAGCACCGACCGCAAGCGGTCCAGCTCTGGGCCGAGATTGCGCGGGTGGTTACCCACGAAGAAGCCGCGGTCGTGCACCAGGTGTGCATTCACGATCGGCCCCACCGTATCGTATTCAAAGAACCGGATCGCCTCGTGGCGCAGGAAGCAGCCTCCGGTGATCATGCGGAATGCGATCCCCGACTCGCGCAAGGCACCGAGGACGTCGGCCCGGGAGATCTCGAGAAGCGGGTTCAGGACGATCGTGAAGCTGAACCAGGAGCTCCGTCCGTGCTCGCGCTGGATGATGAAGCGGGCGTCACCGGCAAACAACCGAACGAATTGTGCCGCGTTCGCGCGGCGTGCCTCGACGATGCCATCCAGTTTAGCGAGCTGAACGAGCCCCAGCGCTCCGCAGACCTCGAGCGGCCGCAGGTTGTATCCCGGCACAACGAAGCGATACGCCTCGTTGAAGCCGTCGTCACTCCTCTCGTAGATCGTGCCGGGGGGCACGTCGCGCGTCCAGCCATGGTTCCGGATCGCGCGCGAAAGATGGTCGATCTCCGTGTCATTGGTGAGCAGCACGCCCCCTTCCATCGTGGAGATCTGATGGGAGTAGAACGTGCTGAACGTGGTTACGTCCCCAAACGTGCCGCAGGCGCGTCCGGCGAGACTCGAG
>JACDCA010000701.1 GCA_013694635.1 Acidobacteriota bacterium
ACCGTGGACTGCGAGAAGTCGCCGGCCAGTTAGAGCGCAGTCGGAACGACAGCCGTGTTGCGGTAATAGGTTTCCTCCTGCCGGAGTCCTGAATAGCTCGCGAAGAAGAACGACCTGTCCGTCTTCAAGGGCCCGCCGAACGCGCCGCCGAACTGATTGCGATCGACCGGCTCCTTCGTCGACGTCGCGCCCGGAGGCGCCCACCGCCTGGCGTTCAGCTTTTCGTTCCTGAAGAACTCGAACGCGGCGCCATGAAATGTGTTCGTGCCGGACTTGGTGACGACGTCCACGACGCCGGCGGCATACCGCCCGAATCGTTCTTTCGGGCTGTTCGCCGTTGCGAAGGAGCCCGAGCAGGGGGAGCATACTGGGCGTATGAACGTCACGCTGGCCGACGGCGTCGTGCTGCTCCAGGCGCGCCTGTCACCGGAGGAACAACGGGAGCTGTGGAGCCTGTGCCGAACCCTGGCGGAAGGGCCCGTGCCGATGTATACGCCGACCGTCCGCGGCGGCCGGAAGATGAGCGTCGGCATGCTGTGTCTGGGGAAGCACTGGAACGGCCTCACTTACAAGTACGAAGACCGCCGCTCCGATTTCGACGGACTGACGGTACCGGAAATCCCGCCGCAGCTTGCCGGCATCGCGCGGGCGGCAGCGGAGGACGCCGGCTTCACCATCCAGCCGGACGTGTGCATCATGAATTACTACGCAGAGGGGGCGAAGCTGGGCGTCCACCAGGACAAGGACGAGCGCCCCGAGACGATCGCCGCGGGTATTCCGATCGTGTCGGTGTCGCTCGGCGACGAGGCGCGGTTCGTCGTCGGTGGACTCTCGCGCAGGGATCCGACGTCTCCGATGATGCTCGAGTCCGGCGACGTCATCGTCATGGGTGGGCCGTCGCGCCTGCGCTACCACGGCGTCACCCGTATCCTCCCCGGCACGGCGCCACTAGGAACCGGCCCCGGGCGGTTCAACCTCACCTTTCGCCAGTGGTGAGTCGAGATCGAGCCGCGCTCACAAGGCTGCGTGTGTCGAACGATATAATGAGCCCGCCTCAAACCTGCCTCGACCATTGATGCTGGGCGAAACAATTTCACATTATCGAGTCACGCAGCTCCTTGGGGGCGGCGGCATGGGTGTGGTGTATGAAGCGCAGGACTTGCGACTGGGGCGACTCGTTGCCCTGAAGTTTCTGCCCGAGAGTCTCGTGCGCGACGTGGAGGCGCTCGAGCGGTTCGAGCGCGAGGCGCGCGCGGCCTCCGCCCTCAACCACCCGCACATCTGCACGGTTCACGACATCGGATGGACCGCGGACCCGGCGCGCCAGCCCTACATCGTGATGGAGCGTCTCGAAGGAGAGACGCTGAAACATCTCATCGCCCGTGGCGTGGTGCCGATTCGGCACGGACTCGACATCGCGATTCAGATCGCCGATGCGCTCGCGACCGCGCACGCCAAAGGGATCATTCACCGCGACCTCAAGCCTGCAAATATTTTTGTGACTACCCGCGGCGAAGCGAAGATTCTCGACTTCGGCATCGCCAAGCTTGCGACGGAAGGCGGCTCAGACGTCGGTGCAACCGATGTCACGGTTTCGACGCCCGCCGGGCCCGCGCACCTGACCCGGCCCGGGCTTGCGCTTGGCACAATCGCCTACATGTCTCCCGAGCAGGCGCTCGGAGAAGAGATCGATGCCCGTAGCGACCTCTTTTCGTTCGGCGTGGTCCTGTACGAGATGACGTCCGGTACCCAGCCCTTCCTGGGGGGCACGACCGCAGCCACCTTCGACGCGATATTGCACAAGGTTCCCCGACCCTTAGGGGAACTGAACTCTGAGACGCCACCTGAACTGACTGCGACCGTCGCCAGGCTTCTTGAAAAGGATCGCGCAGCGCGGTATGGAACGGCGACGGATCTCAAGGGGGAGCTTCTTCGACTGAAACAGCAGGTGGAGTCCGGTCACACTCACTCATCGCCGGCCCTCCCGGCCAGCGCAGCGGTGCGACGATCACGCGTGACTGCAGCTATGGCCTTTCTGGCAGTGGCGGCAATTCTGGCGTGGGGGCTGTTTGCGTGGTTCGGCCGCTCTTCCGCGCCGGCTGGCGCGACCGTCGACGTTGAAAAGCTTCGCAGTGCGGCTGCAGCCGGTCGCGTGGATGAAGTGTTCGCGATGGTTGAGGCGGGCAGGGTCGATCTGGCAGCCTCATGGGCTCGCGACGTCGTTGCGCCGGCCGTCGGGCAGGTGACACTCGAGAGCGCTCCGTCCGGCGCCGACGCCAGCGTCGCGCGTCTCGGCCTGACGACCGCCGACGTCCCATTGAAGTTTCAACCAATCGGCCTCACTCCACTCACAGACGTCCCTCTCGTCGCGGGAGAGTACGTGCTCAGACTGCAACAGAAGACATCGCCGCCCGCTGAGTCTCTCCTTCGGGTGAAAGCAGGCGAACGCGTCAGCCTCGTCCGGCCGCTGCCCGAGGCGGGCACGCCGGAAGGCTTTGCGTTCGTCCCGGCGGGGCCGGTCCCGGTGCAGCCGGATGCGCGCGTAGATGCGTTCGCGATCGGCAGGCGCGAGGTGACCAACGGAGAGTTCGTCAAGTTCGTCAGCGCCGGCGGGTACCGCACCGCCGGACTCTGGCCCTCCACGATCGAACTGAGCGATCAGGTGTTGCCGTGGTCCGCCGCGGCAACGAAGTTCGTCGATCGCACCGGCGTACCAGGTCCCCGTTTCTGGACGAACGGAACATACCCTGATGGCAAAGGGGACCATCCCGTCGTCGGTGTCAGCTGGTATGAGGCCGCCGCATACGCGCGCTTCGCCGGCATGGAACTTCCCGACGCGGCGGAATGGTGGCGTGCCGCCCTTGGCGACTCGAACACAGCATTTCCGTGGGGCAACGATGTAAACAGCGCGGAGTTGCGCGCGAACTTCGGACTGATTGGAACCGCGCCGGCGGGTGGACGCCCCGCGGGCATGAGTCCGTTCGGCTGTTACGATATGGCTGGCAACGTGCGCGAATGGCTGCGGGATGCGGTCGCCGGAACGTCGCGTCGCCGCGTCGTCGGTGGATCCTGGCAGGATCCCTCCTATATGTTCGAGCCGGCCCACGCGGAGCTGTTCGATCCGGCGTTCGCAAACGAGTCGATCGGCTTCCGCCTCGCCCGGCGCGCCACCGCGGCCCGGTGATCTGACAGGACGTCCAGATGCTCATGTGCGTTGTCGCGCTTCTTTCAATGATGTCGGCCGCAGGGCAGTCCGCGCCTGCGCAGAAGCCGCCGGCGGACCCCTGGCTCTCGAAACCTGTGGACGAGCGGACCTTCCGGACCTACCTCGATTTCTTTCGATACGACGCGCAGCTGCCGTTCAACATGCGCGTGCTCGATACGGAGGGGTCGGTGCCAGGCGTCCGGAGAGAGCGTCTGGTGTTCGACTCCACGGCTGGCGTGCAGGTGTACGCACGGCTGTACCGGCCACAGGACGCTCCTGCCAACACACCGACGGCAATCGTGCTGCACGGAGGCGTACCTCGGGGAAAGGACAATCCCAACGTCGAACTCAACGCGCAGTTTCTCGCCAGAGCCGGCTGGAACGTGCTCGCGATCGACATGATGTACTTCGGGGAACGCCGTACGGATCTGCTGACGGTGTTCACGGAGCAGGAGAAACACGAGCGGCTCTACAACCAGCCGTCGTCGTACCTCGCCTGGGTCACGCAGACTGTCAAGGATGTTGGCCGGTCGTTCGACCTGCTGGTGCGGGAGCAGAAAGTCGATCCGGCGCGCGTCGTGCTGATTGGTATCAGCCGCGGCGCCATTGTCGGTTCGATTGCGGCTGCCGTCGAGAAACGTTTTCGCTCGGTGGCGCTGCTCTACGGCGCGCATTTCGACGCGCTCGAGCGCGCACATCTGCCCGCGGCCTGCAACGCCAATTACATCGGCCGCATCAGCCCGCGGCCTCTCCTGGCAATCAACGGCCTGCACGACATGGATCACATCAAGGACGCGTCAGTGGAGCCTCTGCTCAAGCTGGCAAAGGCACCGCGAGAGATCATCTGGGCCGACACCGGCCACCAGTCCGCCCTGGACGACGATTTGCGCGCGAGGATGCTGCAGTGGCTGCAGAACACAGTCAAGTAGAAGGCCCGAGCTGAGTCACACCTTATTTCTGCCGCGGCTCGAGTGCGCCGCGCAGCTTGTCGGCGAGCGATCCGAAGCCCTCCGCCGATCCAGCGTCCTCGCGTTCGCTGTACTCACGGACTTCCGCCGCTTCCTGGCCGTCCGCGATCGCCTTCACGCTCAGACGGATGCGGCGCCCCGACTCGTCGATCTCGAGGACGACGACCTCGACGTCCGCCCCGACGGGAAATGCCTTCTTGACGTCCGCTTCCCTGGGTACACCGGTTTCGCTCAGTGGGATGAGACCGGTGCGACCCGGTGCGAGGAACACGAACACGCCGAAACTCTCGTGGCGCTCGACTTTCCCCTTCAGGCGCGCGCCCGGCACCATCTGGCCCGAAGACGGCGCCGTTCCGCTCTCGCGGGACGAACCCTCCGGAACGAGGGCCACGCCGATCCGCTTCTTGTCGAGGTCGATGCTCAGGATCTCGAATGGCGCCGTCATCCCCGATGCCACTGAAGCCTTCCACCCCTCCCGCCGCCCGGTCGGAGCGAACGTGGAGAGATGTGCCAATCCTTCGACCCCGGGTTCCAGTTCGACAAACGCGCCAAATTCCGTGACACGCGTCACTCGCCCTGTGAGCACCTGGCCGACTTCGTAGGACGCCTCAACTCTCGACCACGGATCCGCCGTGAGCTGCTTCAATCCAAGTGAAATCTTCCCCTTCGCATCGTCTACCTGGAGGACCTTGACCGTAATCTCCTCGCCAGGCTTCATGACCTGCGACGGATCCGAGATGCGCGACCATCCCATTTCGGATACATGCAGCAGCCCCTGAACGCCACCACCGAGGTCGATGAATGCGCCGAACTCGCGCACGGACGCGACGCGCCCGGTGATCACCGCTCCAGCAACAATGGATTTCTTGACTTCCGCGGCGGTTTCGCGCTGGACTTCTTCTAAGAGGGTCCGTCGCGAGATGATGAGATTCCTGCCGCCTTGTTTGTACTCGGTGATTCGGAAGGTGTAGACCTTGCCTATGTGCGCTGCCGGGTCCGTGCCGCGTGCGGTGTCGATCTGGGAGAACGGACAGAAAGCGCGCTGACCGGCGATGCGCACTTCGTAGCCCCCCTTCACTTCCTTCTCGACTCGTCCTTCGACTGGCAGGCCGCTGTGGAACGCGTCCTCGAGCTGCCGCTGGCTTGCGGCGCCGC